>CAZKUB010000289.1:0-1977 GCA_964555835.1 uncultured Thermoplasmatales archaeon | reverse complement strand
TTGCTTTTAGTAAGAAACTTGGTTGTAAAAATCAGATATACAAATTACTTGATGTTTTAGCAGAAGAAATAGATGCTCCTGCTTTTTTTTATACAACCGAAAGCATTGCATCTTTTTTGAAGAAATCTTCACCCCGATTAGATCTGCTTTTTGAAACACTTAGAAAACAGGGGTATAATGTTTATAAAACACATTTTAGTCCGACTGGTTTTAAAACTGATTCACCTATGAAAATCATAGAAAAAGTGTTTAAACAATAGTAAATTACATTGTTGTGAATTTGTATGAGTAAAAAACTTCGCGTTGCAGTTCTTGCATCAGGTGGCGGAACTGATCTACAGAGCATTATTGATACGTCAGAGAAAAATATGATTAACGCAGAAGTAGCTGTTGTCATTTCAGATAAAAATAATGCTTTTTGCCTGAAACGTGCAGAGAAACATAAGATACCATATTTTTTTGTTAACTCCAAAGGTTTATCTAAAGAAGAGCATGATAAAAAAATCGATGAGTTACTAACAAAACATAATGTTGATTTGATTGTAGGCGCAGGTTATATGCGGATTCTTAGTAAATGTTTTATCAAAAAATGGTATGGTAAAATAATTAATATTCATCCAGCGTTGTTGCCTAGTTTTAAAGGGGAAAATGGTCAAGGTGATGCATTTGATTACGGTGTAAAAATATCTGGTTGCACTACACATTTTATGAACGAAGAAATGGATAGCGGACCGATTATATTGCAAGCAGCGGTAAAGGTTATGCCACAGGATGATAGAGATAAACTTGCCGCTCGTATACTTGAAGTGGAGCATCAGATTTTACCCAGAACCATCGATCTTTTTGAAAAAGGCTGTCTTAAACTCAAAGGAAGAAAAGTAGAAATTGAAAAAAAGGATAGTTGGAAAGATAAACATCCTGTTTTTTCTGATGTATTGTATTCCGATGGATACTAGCCAGTGGTAAATGAAATATGAACTACGATAAGACTATAAAATGGCTTTATAATTTTGAAAAACATGGTATAAAACTAGGTTTAGAAAGAATAAGATACATCTGTGAAAAACTTGATAATCCTCAAAAGAACTATGAAATTATTCATGTTGGTGGAACCAATGGCAAAGGCTCTGTTTGCAGGTTCATAAGCTCTATTTTGGTATCTCAGGGATACAAAGTAGGCGTTTATACATCTCCACATATCCAGCGTTTTTCTGAGCGTTTTCTCATAAATGACGTTGAGATAAACAAAACAGAAATAACTGCTTTAGTAGAAAAAATTAAACCAATAATTGAAGAAATGACAAAACAAGGCAACATTCCTACTTTTTTTGAGATTGTAACTGCAATGGCTTTCCAGTATTTTTATGATAAAAAAGTTGATTACGCTGTAGTCGAGGTTGGACTTGGCGGTCGTTTTGATGCAACAAATGTTATTAATCCCCTGGTTAGTGTAATTACCAATGTTACTCTTGAGCATCAGGATAGACTTGGTAAAACAATTAAAGATATATCTTTTGAAAAAGCAGGGATTATAAAAGAAAATATACCTGTAGTTACAGCCGCAGAGAATATTGCTTTAGATGTAATAAAAAAAATTGCTTATGAGAAAAACTCAGCTTTAACTTTTGTTGATAAAAGTTCTTGGGAGAAAACCGGCGGTAATCTAAACTTACAAAAATTTACAATTCATGGTAAAATAAAAGATTATTCTGTTAAAACACGCTTACCTGGTATTTTCCAAGGTGAAAATATTGCATTAAGTCTTATGTGTATCGAGGCTATGCAGATGAAAGGTGTATATATTAGTGATGAAAACATAAAAGAAGGCGTTGAAAACACAGTTAACCCTGGAAGAATGGAGATAACTGGTTTTGAACCGATAATTCTTCTTGATGGCGCACATAATATCGCAGGTATACAAATGCTAAAAAACACTGTTTTAAAAGATTTTGTTTATGATAAACTTATACTTGTAAT
>CAZKUB010000288.1:0-4973 GCA_964555835.1 uncultured Thermoplasmatales archaeon | reverse complement strand
TCGTATGCCGGAATACCATTTTCTATATGGTTAACTGCTAAATCAAATGCAGTTTTCTCTTCATCAGTAGGATCTTCTTTATCTTTTGACAAATCACCGCCGATACCAATCTTTTCATGACATTTCCAGCATGTTTTAGCCATATTATTTACTCCTAATCCCCGTTATTTATAAACAGTTATTCTTTAATAATGGTTTACATAAAAACATAACAAAAACCCTAGTTGTTTTGCTACAATAGCTTAGTCCCACAGTTTTTACAAAACTTACTATCTTTATCTAAATTTGCACCACATTCTAGACATTTAATTTTACCATGCCAGTTACCAGTTTCCTTTTTTTGTTTCTGATGAATATTTGTATGATTTTCTCTTGATTTAGGTCCGGTCACTATTCTAAGATTATCAGGTTCATTATTTAGTTTATTACCATCTATATGATGTACAACCTCCCAAGAATTAAGTTTACGACCTGTATACTTTTCCATGACCCATCTATGGACTAAAATATTTGAATCTTTAAATCTATAATACCCGTTTTCATCAATATACACTTTTTTATCATCATCTTCTTTAACATTTTCTTCGCCTAAATCCTCTTCAAAATTAACTCCACAATATGGACATATATATGCATCAAAAGGAATTTTACGCCCACATTTCGGGCAATATCTTCCTGCTTTACTCAAATCCTTTTCAGCTTTATATTTTCTAACATCTTCTTCAACATTTCTTTTAGTTTGAAGAATCATATTTGCAAAACCTTCAGCATCAACACAACTAAAAACATTAACATATTTTGTTGTTTGAACAACTAAACTCTTAACAATTAATCCACTTGTGCTAACACTAACAATATGATTTAAGCCAGACATAAAATCTTCAATAAAACCTTTAGAAAAACGAGAAGAACGCACCAAAAAATAAAAGGCACAGTCTGTTAAAACAATAACCCCTTTACCCCTAGTTTTATGAACTGCAGGTATAGCAAAAATTACTTCCTCAAAATCCTTAAGTATACCAGAATTTTGAACCTGAATTGTTAAATCAGTTTTTGTCATTTTCATCCACCAACTACACTTTCAAAAACAGCTAATCTTTTATAAACATCACTTTAAAAATTACATAATATAACAAAACACTATAGGTTTTGCTACAAATTGATACAAAAGATATAAATCTCAGGGAAAACAAAGAAGATACTTGTATAGTCTGCAAAGATATGGCTTACAAAAACCAAAAAATCATCAACAAGGCGGACTATACTACTATTTTTTAACCAGTCTATAAACTTGTTTCTTGCCCCATTGTACCATTTACTCTTAACAAATAAAAGCAGACAACTATCTGAATGTACAAAAATATAAAATAGCAATCATCATTTACTTTTCTGTGTGAGAGAATGGATCATCTTGGTGGTTCGCCAAGGCCATAAAAACACTTGTCCGAGTAATATAAAAAAAGTATTCCAACCGATCTTTTAGTTGGAATACTCTTAGCATTCTCTTGATTTCAAGAACAGAGGTGAAAAAAGAAATGAGAGAATGTAAAAAAGAAATTTTTTTGAAAGCTGGGGCGAGCATATGAAACTAGGATTCTACGATGAAATAGTTGGCACACTGAAAGAAATACAAGAGGAAAACGATGAATTGCATCTAACCTTTGTATTTAAAAAGACTATTGAAATACCAAAGGATGCTCTTCCTGTTGAAAAACTGAATAAATGCATTGATACAAGGATAGGGATCCTCTACACTGGTGAAAAATATCTGATGAGCAAGATTGTTGCCAAGATCGAGAAAAAGGATAAATATTAATAAATTTGATATTTGGAGAACGGACTTATTTCAGCGGTGCGCTGAGTATGATAAAAGTTTATCATAAACCATGTAAATGGTCCTTCCCCTCACGGTCAATATTAAAATATTAACCTGCTGGGGGACACGGAACCTTTTACAGGATTTCATAAAATCGCAATTATATAAAACAATTGCAATTTTATTTCAATTCAAAGCATTCTCCAAAAATCTTTTATTTTTTTCTTTTTCTAAGAGCATGAGATATCCAGTCTTTTGGAAACTGACGGTAATACTGCTCGGCGTATTTGATATAATCTTCCGTCGTTCCTGGTTTCTCATGCCCCAGCCAGTTTCTAACCTGGTATGTATCAAAGTATCTTGATTCAACCTTGGTCCTGATCAATCTGGCAACAGCGCACCAATGCCGCATGTCATAAGGCCGGAAGTGAGGCCAGACTTTTTTTCCATTCTCCCGTAGCTTACGTCTCAAATATGCTTCATTGAAAGGCCTGCCATCTGGCCTTAAAAACAGTGCATCGCCACTTTTTTCGTTTGCAACTCTTGGGCGCCAGTATTTGATATAATTCTTCAATGATTTCTGATTACGGGCTATCATGATTGCTTTTTCTGGAACCACAACTCTTTTTGACTTGTATTTTTTCGGCTCAGTTACAATAAGATACGATCTGCCATTATCTTCAAAATATACATCTTTAACTTTTAATTCTATTATTTCGCTTGGCGGTCTTACCCCTATCAAAAAACCAAAGAAAAACAAATGCTGATATAATCTGGTTTCATAACGATTTTTTGAATATTTATAATTAAAAAATTTATTTACCACTTCTGGAAATGGCAATACCCTCATAGCGGGTTTTGGCGCTGGTGGTGGTCTATATGACCAATCTTGTATATTGTATGCTCTTAGGAACATCTTCATGACTTTCCACTCGTTTTTCAATGCTTCTGGCGTTGCTTTCTCCACCCTCTCGCGATAGTCCATATGGCGTATGAACTGTGTATAGTCTGGGTTGCTGAAGTCGATCGGTATCTTATGCCTTTGCATAAAACGAGCATATCTCAGGTTTTTTACAACAGTGCTGTGTTTCAGTCTTTGTCTTAATTCAGCATTTATCTCAACATCCTTGAATGTTGAATTTTTTGGATCCAAATATATTGGATAATCCAACTTTTTCTTTTCTTCTTGTTCTTTTTCATCTTTTTTTTCTGTTTTTTCTTTCATTTATTTACCTCCTAAAAATTTATATTTTAAATTCCTATTTTCAAAAATTGATGGTGAAAATAATGATAATTGATATTGTAAAACTTGTATCTAAAAATAGAATGACAATTACAAAAGCGATAAGAGAAAAAATGAAATTAGAAATGGGAGATATAATTGCTTTTATAGATTATAATGATCATATTGCAATGATAAAATTAGATGAGGAAAAAATATTTGCATAATATTTGTTATTAATCTATTTTGATATTTTAACACGACATCTTTATATATAGTCAGTTAGAAAAAGTAACCTGCTATGTAATGACATAGTAAAGGTGAAAGGTGGTGAGATAATTTATAATAATAAGAAAAAGGAAAAGAATACAATAATAGTAGCCGGCTGTCAAGGCCGTTTAGACGAAAATGGTGGACATCGCGATCGTAAAAATTTTAAAAAATCCTATCATTATCATTGATTATTTAAATTACTTAAACAGTTGTAAATAATTCTTTTTTTCTTTATTATTTTTTTAAAAACAAATAATCAATTCATCAACCATTAGGTCAATCCAAAAAAAACAATTGATTGTGAATATAATTATAACATCAATAGAATTATATTAGAAGCCAGCATTATATTTTTAGTATTTTCAGCGATTCGAAGGATTTCAAAAACAACCAACTCTCAACAGATATGGGACATAAAAATGTGACGTCACATACGCGTTCGAATCCCGATGTGGGCATAAAAATGTGACAACTTATCGGTGTTTATATCTAAATGCAAGCACTTCTGTTAAAATAAAGAAATAAAGTTTATTTAGTTGCAGTGTTTTGATTTTGCAGCATGGTTAGGATCGGCGATGTAGTTTGTATTTGTAAATTGTTTTTAATTTGGTTACCAAGAACGATTTGCATGTACACTGAGAATTGACGGAATACAACTGCATTTAGACCTCTTGTGAAGTATACATATATGTTTGATTCGTACTCATGCCCTGCATAATCATAAGCCACAGCCCTAATATGTCTCCATTGACGACTTGGAAATGATCTATCACACCACCATTTATAGTTATCAGAACCAGGTGGGTCTGCATTATAGACCATAACTGAGTTATTATAGGGTGGCCCTACGTCAAATGATACATAGTGAATTCCTGAGCCTACGTCTGTTGCTGTTGCTTGAACCCAAAAACCGCCGCCCATTGGAACATTTGCTCTGTCAGCAGGGTCCCAGATATTACAATATGGTGGCATTTTATCAATTTTAATGTGCAATGGCCCCTGTTCTTCTTCAATATTTCCCGCGTTATCTACAGACCAATAATAGACATTCCATGTACCTGCTGGTGTATGCGGGTCGCCTGTTGCATCCTTTGGCAGGTTGATTCCATATGAGTCGTCATAGGTCTGGTTGACACCCTCGTCTATTCTGAAATAGGTTTGATTCACACCTGAGCCATGTTGCCCATCAGTTGCTTCTAATTTTATTTTCACGTTTCCGATATACCAATTGTTTAGACCCATCTCCCCAGTTACACTTTTTACTGTTGTCTGTGGAGGATCCTCATCTAAACCTAAATAGGTAACCTCCCACCAGTCAAGCGTCGGTGAATATGAAGGGTTTAATCGTATAAAAACCGCTTGTAAACGGATACTGGGGTGATCTATTGGGTCTATATTTGATATATCTTGACCATTACCTACATTGGAAATTAATACATTTGTACCTGACTCATCTAGAATATTAAAAGTTACAGTTGAAAAATATTCTGCATGAAATTGATACCAGGCCATAAGGTTTTCAGGTTGTATAGGCTTTGATGTTACTTGTGCGTTTATTATTAGTTCTTTTTCAGTGCCAAAAACAGCAGTTACACCAGAACCACTAGGAATATTCAAATGCCAAATATTACCATACACATCAGGATAACTAGAAGAACTACT
>CAZKUB010000287.1:0-2557 GCA_964555835.1 uncultured Thermoplasmatales archaeon | reverse complement strand
ATTAACGATATACAGATAGTGGGCATCGTAAAAGATGTAAAAACTACAACAAATGGTCATCGTTTAATTGAGCTTGAAGATGAAACGGATACTGCAGTGTGTATAGCATTAAAACAAAACCGTGATCTTTTAAATACTGCAAACGAAGTTATTTTTGATGAGATAATAGGGATCCGTGGAAAACTTAGTAAAAACGGTGATTTAATTGTAATAAATAGCATTATATATCCAGATATTAGTATTCAAAACAAGCGTCATAAAAGCGAAGTACCAGTTTTTGCTGCTTTTCTTTCAGATATCCATGTCGGAAGCAAACAATTCATGCAAGAACAATGGAACTCTTTTCTACGTTGGATAAATGGAGATATGGGTAATTCACGTCAGCGTGATGTTTCAGGAAAAATAAAATATTTGGTAATCCCTGGTGATGTTGTAGATGGAATTGGTATTTACCCTAATCAGGATAAAGAACTATCCATCTCTGATGTATACCGACAATATGAAGCACTTGCAGAGCAACTAAAAGCAATACCTGACCATATATCAATTATTATGCAGCCAGGAAATCATGATGCAGTACGACCTGCAGAGCCTCAACCTACTTTTGAAAAAGAAATACAGGATCTGTTTTCAGGTATGAACATGACTTTTATTGGAAATCCTTGTTATTTCAGCCTGCATGGTGTTGAAATACTATCATATCACGGTCAAAGTCTTCTAGACTTTGCAACAAACATTCAACATTTAAAATACAACGACCCTGTAGAAACCATGAAAGCCATGCTTAAAAAACATCATCTAGCACCAACATACGGGGGGTATACTCCTTTAGCACCTGAACATCTTGACTATATGGTAATTGATAGAATCCCAGATATCTTTGTGACAGGACATGTTCATCTTGCTCAAATTGGCGAGTACCGCGGTGTAAAACTAATTAATGCTTCAAGCTGGCAGTCACAGACAAGCTATCAGAAAATGCTTAACTTCATACCTGACTCAGCAAAGCTTCCAATAGTAGATCTGAAAACAAATAATGTCACGATGATGGATTTCAACAAATAATAAAAAAATAATACCGCTGATTATTTTTCAAAATCTGGCATTAATATTTACTAAACATTTATTTTAATAAAATACAAAACTTTTAAACGTGAAATATGCATTAGAACTTTTTACCTAGTTTTATTGAGTTGGACATATGGGTGGGGACCTTTCAGAGAGCATAGTTGCAAGTATAAACATGCAGAAATACTTTTCAGATTTACAAAGAGACATAGATGCCTGTTATAATATAGCAAATACTGCGCGAAAAAAAGGACTTGACCCTGAATTCGAAGTAGAAATTCCACAGGCAGCCGATCTTGCAGCACGCGTCGAACAACTAGTAGGACCAAAAAATATTGCACCAAAAATAAGAGAAACTACCAAAAAAATCAAAGACAGAGAAATAGTAAGCCTAGATATCGCAAAATACATTGCAAGCGGTAAAAAATATAAATTTAAAACAAAAGAAGCAGCACTAGATCAAGCAGTACGAACAGGTCTTGCAATACTCACAGAAGGAGTACTTGTAGCCCCACTTGAAGGAATCGCAGATGTAAAACTAGGAAACAACAAAGACGGCTCAGATTATGTAGATTTATACTTCTCGGGACCAATACGCTCAGCAGGTGGAACAGGTCAAGCAATGAGTGTACTTATCGCAGATGTAGTAAGACGCGAAATGAACATAGGAACATACAGTCCAACAGATGGAGAAATCGAACGATACAAAGAAGAAATACCACTCTACAAAAGAGCACAACACTTACAATATACCCCCTCGGTAGATGAAATCGATAAAATAGTTAGAAACTGCCCCATATGTATCAATGGAGAAGGAACAGAAAAAGAAGAAGTAACAGGATACCGCGATCTTCCAAGAATAGAAACCAACCGGCTCAGAGGCGGAGCATGTCTGGTAATAGCAGAAGGACTATGTCTTAAAGCACCAAAAATACTAAAACACGTTAAAAAACTCAAACTCAAAGGATGGGACTTCTTAGATATATTTGTAAACAAAAAAACAAAAGAAGGCATAAAT
This sequence comes from uncultured Thermoplasmatales archaeon, assembly GCA_964555835.1. Taxonomy (GTDB): domain Archaea; phylum Thermoplasmatota; class E2; order DHVEG-1; family DHVEG-1; genus CAZKUB01. The sequence goes on along the minus strand of CAZKUB010000287.1, from coordinate 471 downwards.
AAAAAAGAAACAGGCATACCTGAGATACTCCCTTCAATAAAATATATAGGAGAAGTAATAGCTGGAAGACCAGTTTTTTCACATCCCTCAAGAAAAGGAGGCTTTAGACTTAGATACGGAAGGGCAAGAACCGCAGGACTTGCATCAACTGCAATAAATCCAATATCAATGCATCTACTTGACGGTTTTATAGCTGTTGGAACACAAATCAAAACAGAAAGACCTGGAAAAGGAACAATAGGAACACCATGCAGCACAATAGAAGGACCAACAGTACTTTTACAAAATGGTGACTTAGTTCAACTACAAAGCATAAAACAACTCAAAGAAAGCAATATAAAATACATAATAGACCTTGGAGAAATACTCATACCTTTTGGAGAATTCATAGAAAACAATGCACTACTACCAGATTCAAGCTATGTATATGAATGGTGGATACAAGACCTGCAAAAAAAACTAAAAACTCTA
>CAZKUB010000286.1:0-1819 GCA_964555835.1 uncultured Thermoplasmatales archaeon | reverse complement strand
CATTAAATTTTTTTATTTTTTTAAAAGAAGATTTAAGGAATTTTTTTGACAGATAAATAACTATTATAAATGTTGAATCACCATATGCCAAGTCATTGGCATCATATGATTAAGTAATTTAGAATTTGTTTTGATAATGTGTCATAAAGCTAATTTAATGTTATTTTAAAAAACTGGTTTTGGCGTATTATATACTAATTATGATGTTGTTGCCTTCAAGTGGCGTAGTTTATCTCTATAACTTCCTATAATATTACTAGAAGCTAGTTCTATGTTATTCAACTCTTGTTAACTCATATAGGAAGTCTGGATCTTCTTTTAATGTTATGAATAGCTTTTCATAATCGCTAGAAAATTCATATTTCTCACAGTTTAGTTTATCATCGGCATCGCCTAATTTTTTAAAACAAAGTTCTCCGTTATTTAGTTTATAATATGCCCAATCCAACCCTATTTGTTTATTGGTGCCACTATCATTAAAATAGTAAATTGTTTTGGCAGTGTTGTTTTCGAAAAATTCAACGTCGGTTGTAATGTCTTCATAATCATCTATGTTAAAGTATCTTCCATGCCAGATTCCGATAATTTTTGCTTCATCTATAGAATTTTGTTTTTCAGTACATCCAACTAAAATAGTAAATATCATTGTAAAAACAAGTATCAATATTATCATTGTTTTTTTTGTTTTCATAAGACTTCAAAAGTTACAATAAATATCTATATATAAAGAGTTATTGCCAGTTGAAAAAAATAAAAAAAAATTGTTTGTAGGGATTTTTTTATTCCCCTAGTTTTATACAGATTTTTTTGGCGTAGCGTATCTATAGCTGTATACCGACTAACCATCCATGTCTTACACTGTGGTGTCGTATGGGTCCTTCATATTTGTAAGGATTTATATTATTTCTGAAATAGTATAAATTTCCACTCATGTCAATTCCTGCGCCAGGTAAAAGGCTTGGAAATACATGTACTTCAGATTCATCTTCTTTTAATGGTGAAACAGTTCTCGTATCTGATACATAGGTTGGTTGGAGCATTTGTGGTATACCTAAGACACAGGTATATAATGTGAATGCCATTGTCCCGCCTCCAGATTGTCCAGCTCCAACATTTCTTACTTTAACTCGGATTCTTGCATCTGTTAGCACAGTTGGTCTTCTCCATACAATCGTGGTTGCTAGATCACCGTTTTTGAAAAATATTGGTGTAGTTTCTGGACAGTAATCTAATGATTCTCCAGGATATCCAATTGGGTATTGGTCGTCATCAAAATCGGCGTATGCTGGTTCTCCCTCTAGTTCTAATTCTATAGGTTCTGATGCTATAGGTTCTGATTCTACTACTTTTCTCTCTCCAAATGCTACTCTTTCGTTTGCCATACCTGTCGACATTGAACCTAACACGAATAGTCCAATTATCGCTACTGCTCCAAATATTTTATATATTTTTTTCATATTTTCTCAGCTCCTATTCTTTTTGAGATATTATCTATATCATATATCTATAATCTTACTATTATATAAATGTTTCTTGGACTTGTATATCTCGGGAATATCTTATTTCCTATCTATCATATATAGCAGATTAGACTTAAAAAAATTATTTTTATAATAATAATTTTTGTGTAAATAAGTCATCTAGAACTATCTTATTTTAAACTTCAAATGTTTAACATTGTAAGCATTAACTTATCTAATTGTATGTGCTAAAAAGCGTTGATTAGCTAGCTAAATATGACTTATTTTAATATATTACCTATGTATATATTTAAAAAACATAAGATATATATATTTTAGTATACATACCTGTAAATAAC
>CAZKUB010000285.1:0-6028 GCA_964555835.1 uncultured Thermoplasmatales archaeon | reverse complement strand
GGGTAGGTTCCAAAATCGATATCTAACATCGTACCTTGTGCTCCTTCTAAAAGAATATTTTTACCAGATTTTATTGCCTTGTTAAGCTCTATATGTGTTTGAGTGATGTATTGCTTTAATTGATTACCAAAAGCAATATATTTTTTTAAAATTGTTTTTTTATCAAGTTTTTCATTTATTTTATATGTCTTAAATATTTTTGCTTTTGCAGGAATTACTGTATCTAGTTTTTTGCTTAGCGTCGCTTTATCGGTTAGGTCTATTGCACGTATTCCATTTCTTGAGATTTTATCACTGTAGCATGGGCCTATTCCCCTACTTGTTGTGCCTATTTTTTTATCAGCAAGAAATTTTTCTTCTGCTCCATCGAGTATTTTGTGATAAGGCATAATTATGTTTGCTCTATCGCTTATTAGAAGTTTTGTTTTTATCCCTCGTTTTTTAAGTTCGTTTAGTTCCTCTATTAATTTTTCAAGATCAAGGACAACACCATTTCCAATAACACCTATCTTACCTTGTATAACCCCTGAAGGAGTTAAATGTAGTTTGTATACTTCATCTCCTACTTTTATAGTATGCCCTGCGTTATTTCCACCTTGAAAACGAACTACATAATCAACATCTTTAGAATAATAATCAACAATTTTTCCTTTTCCTTCATCACCCCACTGGGTTCCAATAACTAGTTTTACAGTCATCATATTTCACTTATGTGGCATATAAAAAGATATAAATAAACATACTGTTGAAAAATCTTTATCGAAGGTTTTATAAAATAAGGTCTGTATTGACCCGATAAATGTCTAATACTTATAGTTGGAATCCTTTTGATAATACAACCAATTCTACAAATCTAGATATCGAACTGTTGAAGACAGAAGTAGGCAAAAGCTTTCCGTTCTATGATCTGAGATACGGCAGGGATACCGCTGCTTTTTTCTGCAACATAAACAAAGAGACACTCGAAGAAAATTTTGACCGCCTTAGAAGATCTTTATCTGAAAAAGGATACATACCCTTTCTAAAATACGAAAAAGGAGAAAATTTAATATACATTGTTAAGAAACAAAAAAAGAAAGAAAAACCTGTTTGGGTAAATTTTGTACTTTTAGCATTGGTTCTAATTACAACAATATTAACCGGATCAATAGTTTATATGGGAAAATTCGCAATTTATCATCTTAATCTTGGAATGTTGCTGAATCCTACGGAAATTTTCCACCCTGAAAATTTATTTTTTGGAGCAGTTCTTTTTGCTTTACCTCTAATGAGCATAATAATTATACATGAAATGGGGCATTACTACATATCAAAAAAACATGGAATTCCTACATCTCTTCCATTTTTTTTACCAGTTCCACCTATCCTGCCAAATTTTAACATTGGTACTTTTGGAGCTTTGATATCAAGCAGCGAACCCATGCCTAATAAAAAAGCATTATTTGATGTAGGCTTTGCTGGGCCACTAGCAGGTTTTCTAGTTGCAATACCTATTATAATCGTTGGAGTTTTAAAAGCAGAAATCGTCCCAGCAATAAGCTTAAACGAGTTAGCTCCCGGGCAAACAGTATTCGGTAGTTCCCTGCTAATTGATGCCATGGTCTCTATTTTTCGCGATATTCCTAAAGGTTATACGATAGATATGAATCCAATATTATTCGCAGGATGGGTAGGTCTTCTTATAACTTCACTTAATTTATTACCGGTCGGTCAATTAGATGGAGGACATATTTTTAGATCAATATTGGGCAACAAACAAAAATACGTCGGGTGGATAGCTATATTGATTATGATCTTTACAGGATGGTTTTTCTTTGCATTGTTTATCATGTTTTTAATGGGTATGACACATCCGCCTCCACTAAACGATGATACACCCGTAGATGTCAAAAGAAAATTACTGTTCATAGCGGCAATAATAATACTAATTGTTTGTTATATTCCAAATCCAATAATTTCGATTTAGTTTTTAATTAAAACAGTTTTATCGCAATTATTTAATACCCAAATAATTATCTACCTATTAAAAAAGTGATACATATGAAAACATATCTTACAATAACGTTCAACAGCGAAGGAAACAGCCCATCGGATGTAAAAAACCAATTAATGAACCTAGGATTCAAAGCAGCAAAAGGCAGTTATGATTTTTTATATGAGTGGGATGAAGAAGAAGTAACAGTGGATGAATTGGTCTGGTTTGCAGATAAAGTACATGCTACTCTAAAAGGGTATAATGTTCTTTTTTCAATAGAGACCCTCTAAGTATAAAAATTATTTTTGTTTCTTCATTTTATCTAAAGTTTTACTAAATACACCCATAAGTGTGTGATATTCCCATTTAGACGGAATTGAACGGGCGATAAGTCTCTTAAACATAACCTCTGTTTTTTCTTTTTTATGCTTAGGGTAGTTTATTTCATCTAATATTTGTGAAAAAAAATTAAAGAATTTTTCTTTTTCAACTTTACCCATCTTTCTTCTTTCAACTTTTATATTTTTTTTAATAAATAAAGAATGTAAAACAATACTTATAGCATGTGAAAGATTCAAAGAAAGATAATTTTCACTTGTAGGGATTCTAATTAGCATATCACAAGCAGCTATTTCTTCGTTTAAAAGCCCTATGTCTTCCCTTCCAAAAATTAAACCTATTTTGCCATCTGTTTCAAAGATATTATCTGAGAACTCCTGAAGACTAGTTGCATTTCTAAGATGTCTTTTATCATTAATGCTTTCAACAGAGGAACTTGCAACAAGAAAATCCATATTTTCTGCAGCTTCCTTAAAAGAAGAAAAAATATTTGCATTTTCTAATATATCCTGTGCATGCATAGCACGAGCAAAACATTCATCATCAAGTTTACAAGGGTTTACCAGATATAATTTTTTAAAATCAAAATTAGCCATACAGCGAGCTACCGCACCGATGTTACCACCATATTTAGGTTCGACTAGAACAACATAAAAATCTGGAATTTATATCCGGCCTCCCAAGACAAGTAGTTTTACTTTATTTTCAGCTCTTTTTCTTTTTCTTTAAGCATTTTTTGATATTTCGAAGGTAAACGTCTCGCTTTTATTCTAACCTCATTATGTTTTTTTAGAAACTCTGATCTTTTGTTTGTTTTAAGCTCTTTAAGAACAAATTTACGATTAATAAGAAAAGTATAAAGATAATAAACTCCAAACCATCCAAAAACAACAAAACCAAGTATCAAAATATAAACACTCCAGGCTAAAATATCCGTAGAGATTCCGAAGATGTTTGTTAAAGGATCAGGAAACCATATTCCCATGACACTAATGAGTATAATACTGGCTCCCAATATCGTAAATATTATACTTACTCCAAATACATACTCCCTGAGAAAACTACCTATTTTTCCACTCATATTTTTTTCACCTCATAAATATTCTTTTTCAATATGATTTAGCAAATCTCATCCAGGTTTTACCCATTTTTTTGCATACTGGGCAAACTTTATCACATTTATTGTTTTTTATTGGTTCCCCCAACGTGTTGCCATCTAAAATATTTTCTATTTCTAAAGCACAATCTTTATCTCCACACCAAGGAAGTTCAACTATACCTTTCAACTTTTTTGCTTCATCGATATCTGTGACACGATGCATGTTTTTATCAAGTAATGTTTTTGCGTTTTTATAAAGATTTTTAGAGATATCTTTTAACTCTTCGTTTATTTTTTCAGCGGCAGAATTTTGTAAAACAGATTTTTTCTCAGAGTTATCTCGTCTTACAATCATTATTTTTTTGTTTTCAACATCTCGTGGACCTATCTCGATGCGCAGTGGAACTCCCTTAAGCTCCCATTCATAATATTTTTTACCCGGTGTTATATCTCTATCATCAAGATGGACTCTTAAACCATTATTCTTTAATTTTTCATAAAGATTTTTGCAAGAATCATTTACTGGTTTTTCTTTTCCTTTGAAAATTATTGGTATTATAACTATTTGATTTGGTGCAACTTCCGGTGGCATAATAAGTCCTTTGTTATCCCCATGAATACCAATTAGTGCACCTAAAATCCTTTCACTCATGCCATATGTTGTTTGATGACAGAAAGCATGGCCTCCTTTTTCTTTTTCATAAGATATTTCATATGGTTTTGAAAAGTTATCTTGATATTGATGTATAGAGCCTAGTTGCAAGGTTCTCATAGAAGGCATTAAAACATCAAGGCTTATTGTATAATACGCTCCTGCAAATTTATCCCACTCAGGTCTTTTACAAAATATAAATGGTAGACATAATTTGTCAAATAATCTTTTTGCAATTTCTTTGTCTTCATCTATTTGTTTCTCAGCATCTTCAAAGTCAACATGACATGTGTGTGCTTCAAAGAAATGAATTTCACGAACTCGGATAAACGCACGAGTTTGTTTGGTTTCATATCTAAAGGTATTTACAATCTGAAACGTTTTTAATGGAAGATCTGCATGTGAGCGAATCCATAGTGAAAACATAGGATACATAGCAGTTTCAGACGTGGGTCTTAAAAGCCATTTTTCTTCCAGTTTGTTTACCCCTGCATGTGTAATCCAGTATACCTCTGATCCAAAGCCTTCAATGTGTTCTTCTTCTTTTTTAAAAGCAGACTCGGGTATAAGAAGCGGAAAGTTTACCTCTTGATGATCTGTAGATTTCATCTCATCTCGAATTAGATAATCAACATGATTCATAAGTGTCCAACCATAAGGCTTCCAGACATTCATACCTTTAATTGGATATCTTTTATCACATAAATCTGAGAGTTCCACTATTTCATTGTACCATTCGTTGAAATCCTCTGTTTTTTTTACTTTTGTCTCTGGCATAAACTATTCATCCTACAAATCAAAAAAGGAAAAATGCTATTAAATATGACGGTTTAAAAAAAAGTAGAAATTATACGCCTCTTCCTTCTTTTGCCTTTACCCGTAGCTCTTTTGATCTACACCTTCTGCATCTATCAGCTTTTGGAGCATTTAAACAACCACATTTCATGCATACTTTTTTGTTTAATGTGCGTGCTTCTGCTTCTGGAAATCTTGCCATAAACTATACCGCCTTTGTTTAAAGAGGGGTATAAAGATACATTATTTAAATATAGTGTAATCAAGAATATAATTTTTTTGAAAAATTATAGAAATATACTTAACCTTGATTTTCTATCAAGGCTGTGGTGAATCTAAAATGAAGGGAAGCATTGTTTGCCCAAGCTGTAAAGAAAACTTTTCAATAGATTTACCAGAAGATGCTGAAAAACATAAGGTTTCTTGCCCTAATTGCCAATATGAATTTAATGTTAAACCCGTTTGTAGGAATAAATCTTCAGATGATTGCTCTTGGGAGGAGTATGGTGAGCCACGTAAAACTATTCTTTCATCTATTAAGCCTGAGACAAAAAAACCATTTATCGCAATTTTTCTTCTAATAATAATTTTTTCAATAGGCGTTACAACAGCTGTTTTTTCAGAGGCTTTTATTGAAACTAGTTTAGATTTATCATCAAGTATGGGTTTCACCGGTGAAATTAAATTACATGTGACTGATTATAATAATAGATCGTTGGAAGAGGTTAACATTTTATTAAACGAAAAAACAATAGAGCATCAAAGTAGCGGAAAATACTATCTTAAAGACATAGAACCAGGTGTTCAAACAATACAGCTTTCAGATGATGATTTTAAAACACAGAAAATAGAGCTTTTAATCTTGCCATTTATAACAACTGAAGAGAATATACAAATGCATGCAGGTACAGGAGAAGCTGAGACAATTTATTTTAATAGTATGGGTTGCTCGGCAATTATTATAATATTTTCTATTTTTGCATTGCTTTCCATGATCGCCTGTATAAAAAGGCAACATTGTGACCTTGCAATTGTTGGCTCGTTTTTAGCAATTTTTTCATTTGGTTTTTACTTTATAGGTTCTATTCTTAGCATAGTTGCTTTTGTTTTGATTATACTTTCAAGAGATGAATTTGAAAATGGAAAAACGGGGAAAATTTTCTAAAAA
>CAZKUB010000284.1:0-2128 GCA_964555835.1 uncultured Thermoplasmatales archaeon | reverse complement strand
CCACTTAGTCCTTCAACAGTACTGTAGGCTCCGGTTCCGTCTTTTGGCACAAATCCTTCATCTGCTACGATTTCTTGACCATCATCACTATGCAGATAGGTTAAAAATTCAAGAACAGCTCCTTGTGGTTCTCCTTGTGTATACATACTCATATTACGTGCAATTGCATATGAGCCATCTATTACATTAGCAACATTTGCTTCGACACCATTGATTTTTAATGCTTTTACATTATCATCAATGTATCCTAGGCCGACATAACCTATTGCTCCTTTTGTCTGTGATACTGTTTGATGTACTGCCCCATTACTGTTTTTTTCAAGCATTGTATCAGCAAAATCTTTTTTATCCATTACAAATTCATAGAAAAACTCTCGAGTCCCAGATGCACTATCTCTACCTACTGCAACAATTGTTAACCCTTCTGTTGTTTGGTCTACACACCCACTTAAAGCAAGTGTTGTAAATACAATGGTTAGCGTTAGCACTAGCGTCATTTTACCTATTTTTTTGTTATTTATTTTACTCATTTTTTATCATTTCTGCAATTTCACTATTTTAATATATACTTTATCTAAATATACTATATTCATATATGTCGAGAATATAGACCAATATAGCCCTATAGTAAAATATATAACTATGATATTTATACTCTGAAAAACAGGGGTTTGATTATAAATGGAAGTAAGAAGAGTACAAATGACTGGTGGATCATCATACATAATTACACTGCCAAAAGAATGGGTTAAAAAATCAAATATCGAAAAAAATGACCCAATAGGTCTTTTAACCCAATCAGACGGAACATTACTGATCACATCAAATATGAATAGAAAAAACAAACAAAGAAACAAAGAATTTTTAATAACAGAAAAAACAAATGAAACATTTCTTTTTAGAAAACTAATAGGCGCATATATTTCAGGATACGACTCAATTACAATAAAATCAAAGGCAAGAATGCCACCTAAAATAAGAACAATTATCAGAAAATTTATACAAACTACAATAGGTCAAGAAGTAGTCGAAGAAATAGATAACAAAATAATACTAAAAGATTTACTAAACCCTGCAGAAATGCCTTTCAGCAAATCAATTAAAAGAATGCATATAATGATTAAAGGAATGTATGATGATGTTATAACATCGATTAAAACAAAAGATGAAAAACTAGCTGAGGATATAATATTAAGGGATAACGAAGTAGACAGGTTACACTGGCTTATTGCACGTCAGCATAATATTTTAAATAGAAACGTAAACTTGGCAGAAAAAATGGGAATTACAATAGAAGATGCAACAACATCTTATCTTATCAGCAAAAGACTTGAAAGAATCGCCGATCACATAATAAAAATCGCTGAAAATAACATAAATCTCATCGACAAAAAACTTGATGAAAAACTAATTAAAAAAATAATTACAGCAGGTAACTATTCACTTGAAACCCTTAACAGAAGTATCAGCTCATATTACAAAAAAGACATACATGAGGCAAACGAAAATATCGACAGCGTTGAAAAAGTAAATAAACTCTGTGAAGAAGTAAAAGCACAAGCTTTAAAACAAGAACCACTTGTTGCTCTTTCTGCAGGTTATATATTAGAAAGCATTGGAAGAATTGGTGAATACGCAGAAGACATATCTGAAACAGTGATTAATCATTTAGTAGGCAAAGAATAAAAGAATTATTTAGCAATCATTGACCGAAGCCAATCTGCAACGTTTTCTGCATGATCTGCTATTTCATCAACCCAATGAGAAATTTTTAGCAGATGATATACATCCATGGGACTAAGTTTTTTTTCAAGCTTATAAATTCCTTTATTCATCTCATATTTTTTCTTATCTGCTTTGTATTCTAACTCATGAACTTTATAAATAAATTCCTTAGTCTGCTCACGCTCACGTTTTACAAAACCTGTTGAAACAAGATCGTTTATATTACATACCGCTTCTTCCATAGCCTTTACTGTATCCATCACAAGCTCTGCATGTTCTATAAACACCTTCTGAAGTTCTTTTGGAATTCTTGTATGCCTCATATCAAGCATTTCAGCAAGATTTTCTGCATGATCAAGCATTGCATCTTGCTCACGCAGGGCCCATAAAAACTTGCCTTTAT
>CAZKUB010000283.1:0-3257 GCA_964555835.1 uncultured Thermoplasmatales archaeon | reverse complement strand
CAAAATCAGAATTACTATTATCACAAATATTACAATCAGATTCAACTTCTGAATCGGCTCCAATGTTATTCAAACTGCTGCTTAAAATTGGTGATATACTTATTAAAACAAGAAGCATTATTAGCCCTATAATCAAACCTCTAATAAATATACATTTATTCATTTTTCATCAAACGTCCGATTTGCCAATATATTTATCTATGTCAATATATATTATTTTCTATTTAAACTATTTGCTAACTTGTTCGTAAAAAAGTTAAAAGTAGCTCAATTTAATATAATTGTCCTAGATCAAAATAGGCTTCCATTTATTTATAGATTATAATTGGTTTAATAATATTCTTATCCCAAAAAAAATAATAAAATATAATGAAATGATATTCTTTATACTAAATAAGTCACTCTAGATTAAATTGTAATGCCTTCATTAAAATCTGCAAATTATCTAGCGATGAATGATACCTTAAAAAAATATAAGGTGTATTTAATCTAACTCTAAATGTCTTTTCTGAGCTTTTTGCAAATCCACCGCGACCATCCTCAAAGTAAAAATAATAAACATGTGAGCCTCGCCCCATGTCACTTCCTTTTAATTGAAGAGAATACACTGAATTACTACCATGGCCCTCTAGTTCATATTGTTCACCATCTAAAAACAATAATCTGACTGAAGGTTCATCAAAATCAGGGTCTGTATAACGAACACTAAACGTAAAGATATCATTAAGTCCACCCCGGCCGGTATATTGTACATTATCCTTTGTCAAAATTGGATTATGGTTATAAGCATTAATTGTAATCGAGTGTGTTCCAATTTGTTCAAAACCATCGGTGACCTTTAAGGTGACAGTATAGATTCCTGCTGCATCATAAACATGAATTGGATTTTGTTCAGTTGATGTTTTTCCATCTCCAAAAGTCCAATACCAAGAGTATGATGGAACTCCCTCTTTTACCACTCCTAAAAACTGTAAATCCTCAAAAGGTCTTATTTTATCCGGTGTCTGCATAATTTTTGCAGTTACATGAGGCGGCATATAATCTGTTGATAGCTTGAAATAAACAAGTGCATCATTCTGTGGACAAGTCATTCCACTTGAATATTCAGTGCTTAAATCAGGCTCATAATCCCCTGCTGTTAAATAATATCCATCTTGATAATAAACAAAATCAGCAAATTCATAAGGATCTGGACTATATGGCTTTAACGAATCAGTTACAATGTCATAAGTACCATGATAAATAGCACCTCTTTTATCAGGAGTACCATCGTTATATCCATCGCAATCAGGATAGTTACTACCTGAGATATCTGCTAAATCATCGATACCGCCCTCCCAAAAATCATCATAGTCCATAAGCTTGATTTTTATTAGTACAAATCTGCTATCAACTGTAAACTCATGTAACTTATCAGGCTGCCAAATATCTTCACTAACCCAGTTCCCAGTATATGTCCCATCGTGGGTATTGTGATGAGTCTGCGGTGGAGAGCCTAATCCCTCAGATTTTGCATGACACATATAATACCACTCAGGGTGATTTATACCAAATGCAGACCAATCAATTTCATCTAGTTTTTCAATTCTATGTATCAAAATATACACTCGGGGATCACCTGAAATTAAAACAGATAACGGTTCAGACCATCCACTTTCTATACCGCTTTCATCTTTTGCTTTAACCATTACATTGTAAGTTCCTTTGTTATACCATCGATGGGTAGCACTTACTGTTTCCCCTGAAGCATATGGTCCAAGCCAACCGCTATCTGTACCATCGCCCCAGTCAAAAAAATAGTAAACATCATCATCATTTGGATCAGTTGTCTGAGTTGAATAAGTATAATATTTTCCAACCTCACCAACTGTTTTTCCATATGGTTTATCCGGCGGATTTGGCGGATGGTTTCCTGCATCATAGTTTGTACCAAGTAGCTCTAAATAAAACTCAGCCTCAATTGCGCCATCATCCCAATTAAGTCCTTCATCGACTTTAACAAGATAACCTGCTGCAGGAGCATAATAAAGTTCAGAAAGATATCCCCAGGTTCCAGAAATAACAAAGGTATCAAAAACACCAGCGGGAACATTTATTGTCTCAAGTCTATCTATCCCAAGTTCATCTAAAAACTCCATTGAGCTGTAAAACTCACTTTGTCCAAAGATAATATCGATATCAACATATGCATATAATGAAGCTTCCTCTATATATGCCTCCCAATTATCTTCTCCCTCGATTATTGGAAAGTCAAAGAAATCAAAACAAGGATCAAACATCATCTCCATAATAAAATACATATCACGCCAGCCAACAACAGGTATGTGAACCTGTCCATCAACATTAAAATTAAATTGTTTTATACCTAGTGTATTAGTACCTATCGTTGCATATCCTCCAAAGTCACCAAAAAAATCTGCGATTTGAATTCCTGCGTTGAATAATGAGACAATACCATAGATATACCCATCTAATGCCAATAGATACTCGACATCGTCTCCAGAGTTAATAATTTCAACTACTGTTGCATACATGTTAGAAATTTCTGCGTCAACAGAAAATGTAGTGGAGCCACCCTCCTTACTAGTAAAAACAAAATTCATATTGTATTTCCAAAAATTACCAACTGACCAAGTAGGTAATTCTGCTTCATTTAACAAGACGGGTTCGTTTTTGTTATATGCAACATTATTTGATTCTATGCTACTAATTGAAATTGCATTAACAAAACAACTGGCTGTAATTAAAAAAACTAAAAAAATTGATGTAATATATCCTACTTTCAGTATATATACCCCCTATTTATAGGAATATATCTTCGTTTTTTTATACTTTCCTATTTAAACATCTATTAATTTTTATCTCAAACTTATTCTTGTTTTTATGTTTCTTCTTTTGGTTTTTCATCAATGTTGATTTGAGGTGTAGATTTTTCTTTTCCAGAAGCTGATTTAAATTCTGTATAGCCACATTTTCCACAACTGAATCTATCTTTATGATCTGCTATAAAAACACCTGGGCCACATTTTGGACAGTGTTTTCGTATACGGTTTATTTTGTTACCTTCAACTTTAAAAAATTGTATTTTTTTCATGTTTTATTCCTTCTTTTCATTTTCTTGTTGCTTTTTTTCTTCGGCAGATGTTTCAGTTACTTCTTCTTGTTTTTCGTCTGTTTTTACTTGCTCAGGTTTTTTGTCTTCAACTGGTTTTTCTTCAGTTGATTCTTCTTTTTCAGGTTCTTTGGTTTTTTCTTCA
>CAZKUB010000282.1:0-2431 GCA_964555835.1 uncultured Thermoplasmatales archaeon | reverse complement strand
CAATTCAAAAACTTTCAGAGCTTACTGAGATACAAACATTGCCGGGGAGATTCAGGCCAGGAACCCTAACAAATCCAAACTCAAAGGGTTTTTTAGAACCTGAGCTTCTAATTGTTACAGATCCTCTTGCAGATCAACAGGCGTTACGTGAAGCAGAAAACATAGGCATTCCTACAATTGGTCTTTGTGATACAAACAATGAAACAAAATTCTTAGACTTTGTAATTCCTACAAATAACAAAGGTAGACGTGCACTTGCACTTGTATACTGGCTTTTAACAAGAGAAATCCTTATGCAAAAAGGTAAAATCAAAAAATATGAAGATTTTAAAGCAACCGTTGAAGATTTTGAAGCTGAAATTTAAAAATAGTTTTTTAAACTTTAAACCTCTTCTTACAAGTATATTAAGAAAAGAGAATCAGTTAATGGGAGATAGAATTTGCAAGTACAAGTAAATAAAAATATAACACTGGTTGGAACAGCTCATATATCAAAGGATAGCGTTGAAGAAGTAAAAAAGGTGATAGCCAAGCAGAAGCCGGATGTTGTTGCAGTAGAATTGTGTAAAAGACGTTATGATGCAATTACAAAGAAAAAAGAATGGGAAAGCACTCCTATAAGTAATCTTTTGAAGGGGGGGAATGCATATCTTCTTTTAGCACAAACATTTCTAGGCTCGATTCAGCGTAAGCTAGGCAAAGATTATGGTGTAGAGCCGGGTTCTGAAATGATTCAGGCAATGAAAGAAGCAGAAAAACACAATATTTCTGTAGCACTTGTAGACCGTGATATATCAATCACTCTTAAACGCGCCTGGCAAAAAATGGGCGTTAGGGAAAAATTTAGAATCACCTGGGAGTTTTTAAAAGCAATGATTGGTTACGATGAAGAAGAACTTGAAAAACTTGACCTTGAAAAACTAATGGATCAGGATGTAATTTCGTCTATGATGGAGGAGTTTGGAAAAATTGCACCCAGTGTAAAAGATGTTCTTATTCATGAGCGTGATGAATATATTGCACAAAAAATTTTAAAAGAATCTGAAAAAGGAAAGATAGTTGCAGTTGTTGGTGCAGGGCATTTAAAGGGGGTAAAAGAGCATCTTAATAGTCCATCAAAGAAAATAGATCTAAAAGAATTAGAATTTGTTAAAAAGAAGCGTTTCAGCATCTTAAAACTCATAGGTTACCTGATACCTATTATTTTTGCATCATTAATGATGTATATTTATTTATTTGGTGGCTGGGATAAAACATTGTATGCACTTGGATGGTGGTTTTTGATAAATGGAAGTCTTTCTGCAATTGGTACTATCATTGCAAAGGCCCATCCGCTTACATGGCTTGCAGCATTTATTGCGGCGCCTGTAACATCATTAAACCCTGCGATTGCTGCAGGATGGGTTGCAGGCTATGTAGAAGCAAAAATAAGAACTCCCTTGGTTAAAGATTTCAAACAACTCAGTAAAATAGATGATTTCAAGGATTTCTGGAACAACAGAGTAATAAGGCTTTTGCTGATTGTTGCACTTGCAAATGTGGGGAGTATGATTGGTACATTCATTGCTTTACCGTATCTTGTTAATTTAGGTGTTGGAATATAGATGATGATTTTATCTTTTAAAAAATTCATAAATACTATTAATCTTATTTAGGGTATAAAATATGAATAAGGAGAGAAAGATTTACACCTCGTTTCATGACATCCCGCCAAGGGAATACATGTATTTTCCAAAAGGTAGCCTTAATGTTGGAAAACCTGGTAGTTTCAGCAAGACTGAAATTACTCATATATTGATTTCAATGTTTGTTTTAACATTTGCTTTTGCTTTAATTCTCACATATAACAATTTTTTTTATGCTTTATTACAAGGAGGCTTTAACTTAGGAGCATTACCATATGGCTTTGGTCTTGCATTTGTTGGCATTGCAACCGCTTTTTTCTTCCATGAAATTTCACATAAGATAATGGCACAAAGAATGGGTCTTTGGGCAGAATATCGTATGTTTCCACAGGGTCTAAAATTTGCGTTACTGCTTGGGCTATTCACACCACTTGTATTTGCAGCACCTGGTGCTGTGATGTTTAGAGGCAGTTCGAATAACTATGAAACAAGTAAAATTGCAATTGCAGGACCCCTTGCAAATATAGTCATTGCCACGATTGGAATATCCTTATATTTTATGTTCAATAGTTTTTTTACAGATATCTATGCAACAATAATAGGATTTATATGCTACATTAATGCATTTCTTGCAATTTTTAACCTTCTTCCTTTTGGACCGCTTGATGGAACAAAAATAATAAGAGGTAATGCTACAGCATGGATTATACTTCTTGTATTATCAATTTCATTACTTATGATAATAATTACAGAAATACCACTAGTTTTCTAAAAAGATATAACATTTATTTTTTCTTTTGACGCAT
>CAZKUB010000281.1:0-4483 GCA_964555835.1 uncultured Thermoplasmatales archaeon | reverse complement strand
AAATGTTTAGCCCGGGTAAGCCCATCTGTTTATATATCTAATATCAATAACTGATATAATATGACGGGAGAAGAAATAGTGGGTATTATTCCAAATACTCATGCAGGTTTTTTAGGTCAAAAAGCATATAACTTGATAGTGACAAACCATCGTTTGATAGCAGCAGAAATAACAAAGGATATGATCAACGACGCTGTAAAGAAAACAATTGATGAATCAAAGGAACAAGAAGATGGTTTTTTTAAAAGAACAGCTAAAACAATGACATCCGGTCTTAATTTATATCGCAAATATTACGAAATGCCTATCCAGAATATAATAAATGAGAATCCTGGTAATTATAGTATCTCTGTAGATGATGTTAAAAAGATAAGGATAAACATAGGTATGATGTATGAGAATGATAGGCAGAATCCTAATGAAATTAGGATTAAATGGAATACCGGTAAAGAAACTTTTAGGTTTTCAAATATTTCTTCAAGTGATGTAAAAAATATCTTGAAGAAAACATTTGGTAATAGGGTTAAATAAAAAAAAAGGTGGAAGTATTTTATTCTATATTTACGTGATAGCTTTCACCTTGTTTCTTTTTTTCTCTTCTTTTTAGTACTATATCTAGTATACCGTTTTTGTATGTAGCTTTAGTGGTTTTTGGTTTTACATCACAGGGTAGATCTAGTATTTTATGATATTTTCTTTTTTCTGTATCTACACGTATTTCTAGGTTATCCGGTGTTACATTTAGTTTTATATCTTCTTTTTCTACACCGGGGATTTCCACGGTTATTGCTACATCGTCATCTCCTTCGATTATATCTGTTAGTGGCTCCCGCTCATCAGATATTATCTGATCACCGGTGGGTGTCTGTGTCCTTTTATTTCCAAAGTCTTCTATCTTTGGTTTTCCATCCGGGCCTATGTTTATTTTAAATCCATGTACTATTGGTTTTCCTGGTTGTGCATTGCTAAACATCTTCATCATATCTTCAGTCATTCTTCGCATATCTTCCATTATTCTTTCATCGTTGAATAAATCGTTTATGAAATCTTCATCAAATCCAAATATATCAAATGGGTTTCTTCGTCTTCGCATTCTGTCTCTGTTTTCATCAAATTCGTCCATAAATATTCTTGCCTCCTTAATTGGTTTTTTTACATCTTTACTTTGTATAAGAAATAGTATTTAATATTTTCTATCAAAGTAGCAAGGTGTGTTATCCCGAAATTACTTCCTTCTTAGAAAAAGAAGTAGAAAAGTTAATCCTCCAATTCTTCTTTCAATTCTTCTAATAATTTTTTTGCCTTTCGGGATAGTCCCGTTGGTGTTTGTATTTTTATTTCTACGTATAAATCTCCTTTTCCCCTTCCATTTACCTCAGGCATCCCTGCTCCTTTAATCTTTAGTATCTCTCCGTTTTGTGTTCCTTCGGTTATCTTTATTTGTTCAGTACTACCATTAATACTTTGAATCTGTACTTTTCCACCTAGTGCGGCCTTAGGAAAATCTATATTTTTTATCGTGTGTAAATCTGTTCCTCTTCTGTTGAACCTCGGATGTTTTTTAATATGAGTTACCACGTAGAGGTCTCCTGTTCCTGCAGGTCCTGCTTCCCCTTGGCCTGGTAGTCTTAACTGTGAGCCGTCATCTACCCCTGAGGGTATTTTTAGCTCAATATCTCTTTTCTTCTGAACAAAACCTCGTCCTCTGCACTCGGAGCAGGGTGTTTCTATAATGCTTCCTTGACCCTGACATCTGTTGCAGCCTGCTACTTGTGTAAACATTCCAAAGGCCGTGCGTCTGCTTTGTCTTATCTGACCTATGCCGTTACATTGTGGGCATTGTTTTTTGTTGGTCCCAGGTTTTGCACCCGAGCCTTTACAGTTTTCACAAGTTTCTGTTCGTGGTACATGTATTGTGGTTTCTAAACCTCCATAGGATTGCTCAAGGCTTATCTCTATATCATATCTTAAATCTGCTCCTCTTCTATGCTGCTGGTAACCTCTGCTGTGGCTTCTGCCACGTCCAAAGAAGCTTTCAAATATGTCGTTGATCCCGAATCCTGAAAAATCAAATCCCATTCCTCTGAATATATCCCCGAAATCTGCTCCTCTGAATATATCTTCTTGGCTGAATTGCTGATCTATTCCTGTGTGGCCATACATATCATATAACTTTCTTTTTTCATCATCGTAGAGTACTGCATATGCCTCAGATATCTCCTTGAATTTTTCTTCTGAGTCTTTACCTGGGTTTTTATCAGGATGATATTTTAGCGCTAGTTTCCTGTATGCTTTCTTAATGTCTGTTTTAGACGCGTTTTTATTTACCCCTAAAATCTCATAATAATCTTTTTTAGTCATTGTTCAAGAACAGTGTAAAACAAAAAGTAGTATATGTTTTTTTACATTAGCATTTGCATAAAGTAAAACATCATATCCCCAAAAACAAATGTAAATATGAAGCCTCCGAGGAGTGGTATCATAAATGGTATCTTTGGTGTAACCCATATATCCTTTATTCCTTCTTTTTCAAATTCGTCGTATTCTTCTGCCGCGTCAAAGTCTTTTGGCATGTATGAAAACTTGGTTTTTCCATCTACTATTTTTTCCAGAGGCCATACGAATTTTTCACGTGCATCTTTTATCTGCATTTTATAACCCAATAATACATGAGGTAGTTTTATGTTTCTTTTCAAAATGTTATAAAAGAGTAATCCTAATGGTATAAACATAAATAGAATCACTGAGTTTGAAAAAACGGTCCATGCTGCAGGCATATATGACTGCCCCAATAATGGAAATTGGTTTATACTTGGTTGAAGTGGCAAAAGTATTGCAATAGCCATAAGTGCTTTTGCATCTGCTCCGCCAAATATTAGTCTCAACTGGAAAAATAGGTATACAAGTCCTATCATTATTGGTATGAATATTAGAATCATTGGGTTTTCTATTCCTACGGTTATATACTGAAGTAATAGTAATACTACTCCGAATAGGCCCATTATAAACCAGTTCATATTAGAAGCATGCCTAGTCTTTATATCTGTATATGATGCATATCCGAGGATAAATATTCCTACTAGAAGTCTTGTGATATCAAGATAAAATTCTACTCCTGTCATTTTAAAAACCTACGAAATATGGTAACAAAATAATGTAATATTAACTTAGTGATTAATTATATGGATGAAGGCTTTGTTATTACGCCAATAATAAATCTAACTTGCCAGGTTTCAAACACTTTTGGAGTCTATTGTATAAATTATAGTTACAAAGTATTTTGAGTTTATTCTAGGAACTAGTTTTAGCTATCTGGGGAGAGCAGATTCTATCAAGATATCAACAGTTATAAAAAATTTATACGATAATTTTTAGAATTAGATAAATTTTTATTTGTAAATATTGTCATGATGGTCAAAATCGTCAAATAATATAAGATTTCCCTCTTTTTTATATTGAAATATTAAAACAAAATGACCGATGTGAACGCGTTTTGAATCTTTCATATTGTATCTAAGGTTCTTGTAATGTGAAATATCCTTGGAATGTATTACTTCATCAATTTTTTTTAAAATTTGACTATATAGATCTTTATCTGTCTTAGACAGCTTTTTAAGTATTTTTTCTAGATTTTTATTTACCTGAAAATTGTACACGAATTACACCTTTTTAACTTGTTGCTTTTTGTAATTCTTCAACAGATTTATATCTGGTGTATTTTCCTTTGCGAATTTTTTCTAGTTTTTCAACATATTCCGGTCTAAGCTCCGGTTCTAAAAAAGCAGATTCATATTTTTCTATGACATGCTCAATCGCTTGGCTTTTATCCTTGAATCCATATTTTGCTTTGATAATATTAAGAACACGATTTAAACGTTCATCAATTTTAATAACAGCTTGTACCATATTACTCCGCATATATATTAGTATATTCCATATATATAAATGTTTCTTCAAAATTAGTAAAAAAATCCATTCTTTGGCATTTTTTGCATTTGGAATTACTGAATAAAAAAACTATTTTTTATGATTTTTTTTTTTGATTTATCTAAGCAACAAACGGTTCTTTGGTCTTTTTTTAGAGTTTACAAGCACTAGTCCTGCGATTACTAAGAATCCGCCGAGTATAAAAAATAGTGTTATTCTTTCATCTACTAAAAAGTAGCTTATAAATGTTGATACGACGGGTATTGCATATAGATATGGGCTTATCTCTGTTGCATCTCTTGTTTCAAGGGCTATGTACCAGAAAGTATATGCAATAATTGTTGAAAATAATCCTAGAAATATTAATGAAGCCCATGCTGTAATTGATAGATTTATTACCTGGTCAATTAAACCTATGTTAAAGAATGGAATTAAACCTATGCTTCCTAGAAGCATTGCATATATTGTAAGTGAGAATGCTGAGTAGTTTTTCAGCATTTTTTTGCCAGCTATTGTGTAAAACGCACCCATTAACGCTGCAAAAAACACAGCTAAC
>CAZKUB010000280.1:0-2776 GCA_964555835.1 uncultured Thermoplasmatales archaeon | reverse complement strand
CATGAGCCCAGCCAGACTTTTTACAGACAAATTTGGACTTGACCTATCCCAGCATCAACGTAATATTGACGGTCATAATTATCCTCATAAACACCGTCACCATATGATGCAGAACCTACAAATATTGGATAACCATGATACTTTCCATTCCACTGATGAGAAGTTTTGAGATTGAAAAAATTACTCTCCTCTAATATCAGTTCATAATCACTATCTGGTAATACATAACTAATATCACCAACATAGTAATTCCCAGCTTTAAATCTCATAGTAATTCTCCTTTTCGTTTTTTATTTTTTTAATACACTCCTTACTTTTAAAACAGCATTTTATATTATTTAGCCTCTCACCACCTTTTTTTAGGCCTCCATGTATTAAATGCTCCATAAAAAAATCCTGCCATATTTAATCTGCAGGACTTCTACATTTTAGGAAGTTTATCCAAATAAGCTAGTTCAGTCGTTCTAATCTATCTCCAATCCTGCATTAATCCTATCCATTGCTTTTCTCCTGTATTCAATATATTCCGTATGAATTTTTATAAACTCTTGCATGTTCTGAGCAGCCATAAGCTCATGATACATGTTAGAGCTTTTAATAAAGTATTTTCTGATTTGATGTCCCACAGCACTGTCCGTAAACATGCATAAATGCATGGATAGATTATTTGATATTAAGTAATCAACAGGTAAATCTGCACTCTCAACTTCAATATAATCCTTTCCATCAGTCAATCCCATCTTCTCAGAACAGAATTTGAACCATTTACAAAAAGTAGACTCAACTCTCAAGAAATCAAAAACAGCACTTGCCTTAACCGTAAGACTATATTCGTCTTCATCATGCTCAAGATCAGCCTCAAAGTCCGCATAGTTAGGAAATAAATCATCAAAGCTAAATTGGTTCACTTTCATTCCTCCTTAATTATATTTTTTATACCTACTATTTCTTGTTCACCCCTCATCAAATGCTTAAAATCAATTTATAACCCTCAAAAACATCTCTCCTATCTGTAAACATATTAATTAATACCTAATACAGCTTATTTCTTTAATCTAAGATCTATACTGTAGAAAAATTTACTTTTAAACAGATCTCTCCCAGGGTAGAAAAAATCTTTTATTCAATTTTTATTCTTAACCTAGTCAGCTATATCTTCTATATTATTTATGAATGTTATAAATTTTTACTTTTCATCTACTGCAACAATTAATAATCTATTACTTTTTCCCCTTCTATATATATTAAACACTTAACTCAAGATTTTGGATTAAAAAAGAAAATACCTCTGTTGTAATTGTAATCATTAACTCCAGAGGTATTAAATTTAATCTCAATAGCTCTAACATGAAAGCCATGCAACATCTCCATGTATTTTCATTACTTCAGCTAAAACTTTTTTTACATTGTTTTTTATTACAACATATTTATTCATTTTCGCATTATCAAAACCTAACTTTTTTGCAATACATAAATCATCAGGTTCAGCAGTAGAAGTTTTCGATATTGCATGTTTTTCATACCCCTTTACTCCACAATTTCCAGCTTGTGTCATTAAATATTCTTTTTCTTTAGGATCATTAATCACTAGAAGCGTTTTTTCAATAATTATCCGAGCATCTATATCTTCTACTACTACATCTGCAGATACTGAATTATCTATTGCTTCAAATTCTTCTTTATATATCCGATTTTTTGCTTCAAGAAATTCTCTTCTAAGCATATTCTTTATTCTGCTATTGCAGAGTTTTTCAATATAGCTTAGATTAATATTATCTCTTTTCCGTAAAGCTTCAAATATCTCCAAATATAGTTGTTGTTTTACATCTTCATAGTTTACATGTAAACTAACAATGCTTTTAGTCTTCTTATAGCTTGTAAATGTTAATTTACCCTCCTTTACGTAGCTTCTGGCTCTTTTTAGTAGTTGTTTATTCTCATAAATGGCATATCCAACTATCTTTTCAATCGACTCTTTGTTCTTAAGATAAAATTCATCACGTGATTTTTTATTCATTTATAACATCTCCTAAATTTTAATTTTTGGGAGAGGGGGCGACCGTTAAGCCACCGCCCATCCCACACCGCCACACTCATACATCTACCCTTAACATTTACCCCAATCATTAATACTGGAAGCATTCATGGACACTAATTAACTAACTAGCTTAGGTCCATGCTGTTTCTTCGATCCATTCCATAAAGGGCCCTATTGGTATTAGAATTCTGTTTCCAAGTATTATTTTTGGGAACCTATCGCTGCGCGCTAGTTCATACATTTTTATCTTGTTGATTCCCAGAAATTTTGCTACTTCTGGAACCGTAAATGCTAACATTAAGTGACCTTTCTTTTCCATTTCTGCAGTCAGTCTGCTTAACAGCAGGCTTTCAACTTTTTCTCTAAAACTTGTATTCTTATCCACTGTTTACACCCCCCTGGAGCGCAGTAGGGTTAGATAGAAAAGCTCCGAGAGGTACCCAGCGATGGTCTCTCGGAGCTTTATAGCTCTTATCAGCTACATTGTCATCGCATCGCTAGGCTTTTTACTGCCTCCATTAGTTAAGGCGGTACAAAAGGAGTAGCAATGCTACAAAATAAGTAGCATCCAAAAAGGTATTTAAATTTTTATTGGTGTTAGAGTTTCCAGGGGATTTTTTTTATAGGATTATATATTACTTTATACCCTGTTTTTATGGTTAGCTTGAAATGATCAGCTACAGAAGGCAGGGCAGTTTTTTCATTCAAACGGTCGAAAACACTATGAATAGCTTTAGA
>CAZKUB010000279.1:0-2086 GCA_964555835.1 uncultured Thermoplasmatales archaeon | reverse complement strand
TCAAACAATGCAAGACCTTTTGATGCGGCCCCTGCCTTGCATACTGCCATACTTACAGGAAGAATTGAGTTTGCACCTAGTTTTTGTTTGTTTTCAGTTCTGTCTAGTTTAAGCATTATATTGTCAATGGTTTCTTGGGAGACCGGGTCAAGACCGATAAGCTTTGGAGCTATTGTTTTATTTACATTTTTAACTGCTTTTAGAACGCCTTTGCCCATATAACGGGATTTATCACCGTCACGTAATTCTAACGCCTCATGATGACCAGCACTTGCACCACTAGGTGTTATTGCACGAAAAACTCCTTCATTTGTTACTACATCTACTTCAACAGTAGGATTTCCTCTAGAATCTAAGACTTCGCGTGCTCTTACTTTAAGGATTTCAGACATATGTTATCTCCCTCTTTTTACCCCCTATATATAAGTTCATTATATAATAAAATTGTTTTTGGGTAGTTTTTTCCCAAAGATTTAACAACAAAAACTCTTTTCCAGGGGCTAAGATAAAAAATGAATGATGTAATAAATTTTCAATTCCTTGGCGGTGTTGAAGAAGTTGGACGTCTTGCTATGATACTTGAAACAGGGGAATTAAAACTCTTGTTTGAATATGGGATGCGTCCCGGTAAACCACCAAGTTATCCGATGCCTCCTTCTCCTGTGGATATGGTTTTACTTACTCATTCTCATCTTGATCATTCAGGGATGATTCCCTGGCTTTTCCAGAATCACGATCAAAATATAATGACGACAAAGCTTACCGGTGAAGTAGCAAACCTACTGCATAAAGACTCGATTAAAATTGCAAAAAGTGAAGGATATGCAATACCATATACAAACAACGATATAAAAGAAGCAAAGCAAAGTGTGATCCCGGTGGCCCCTAAACAAACAAAGAATATTGGAGAAAATCATGAAATTAGAGTTCATGATGCCGGGCACATACCTGGTTCTCTGATGTTTGAAATTGTTGGTGATAAAAAAATTCTGTTCACCGGTGATTTCAACGTTAATGATACAAGGATTGTAAAAGGAAATAAACCTGTGCCCTGTGATATATTGTTTCTAGAGGGAACATATGCAGGACGTGATCATCCTAAAAAAAGAGAAGAAATAGAAAAGGAGCTACTTGACAAAATCGATGAAGTAGTAACCCGTGGCGGAACCGCAATACTACCTGCTTTTGCAGTGTCACGCTCACAGGAGCTTGCTATTGTTTTAAGACAATCAGGATACAATATTTGGTTTGATGGAATGGGTAGAAAAGTATCAAAATTATTTTTAAAATATCCGCAGTTTCTGAGATCTTCTGAAAACCTTAAAAAAGCAATAAACAAGCTAAATTTTATACATTCAGATCATGGTAGAAAACTTGCTCTTACTAAAGCAGATGTAATACTTACATCCAGTGGAATGATGGATGGCGGTCCAGTACTTCACTACATGAACAAATTAAAAGACGATAAGAAGAGCGCTGTAATTCTTACAGGCTATCAAGTACCTGATAGCAATGCACGACTGCTTGTTGACAAAGGTATGCTTGATTTTTACGGCGTCAAGGAAAAAGTAGTTTGCGAAGTAGACTACTTTGATTTTTCTGCACACGCAGGACACAGTGAACTCATAGATTTTGCAAAGAAATGCAGTCCTGAAAAAATAGTACTAATGCATAGTGACAACCGCGAAGCACTTGTAGAACCCCTCAAAGAGTTTGCAGAGGTATTCACTCCTTTGACGGGTGAAAAAGTACAACTTTGACGAATCATTATAAAGGCTTTTGTGTATATTATGTATATCTATTATAATAATAGTTTAAGAGGTGTAAAAAAAAGACATGGCTGAGATGACGCAGAGGCAAAAATACGATCTAAAACGTAAGCTTGAGGAGCTTAAAGCATGTAAAGGTCGTCATACAGAACTTATATCTCTTTATATTCCGCCCGATAAACAAATTCATGATGTAACCTCTTATCTTAGAAATGAGCTTTCTCAATCTCAGAATATCAAGTCGAAACAAACCCGTAAAAATGTTCTCTCAGCAATTGAGTCTATTATGAGCAGACTTAAAAACTTTAAACAACCTC
>CAZKUB010000278.1:0-2643 GCA_964555835.1 uncultured Thermoplasmatales archaeon | reverse complement strand
GTTTAACAGAAAACGGTGCAGTGATATATTATAGAGTTCAAGGTGGTAGCAAACAGGTTATTTGGCTTGATAAAGATTTTAGATTTAGAGAAGGTAAATTTGAAGATAACAAATGGGTTATAAACGGTAGCGGAGAAGGTTTTATAATAAGGGATTATGGAAGATATATTTTGAATTTTGAACTTGTCCAGAAAAACCGTAAAACATATATTTTAATTCATTCAAACGATGGGATTGAAAGTTAATTTAGGTTTTATTTTTATATGCCTATATCTAACAATATACTATGTATGTATCTATGCTTTCTGATATTGTACAATAAAATTGTGTAAATTTTTAATTCAGGTTATGAACGAAATAAAGAATCCTTGAGTATCTTAACGTTCACTGCTTTAGGTCCTTTTTCTGTTTGTTCAATATTGTATTCAACTTTATCTCCGGTGTCAAGTAGAGTTAAAAAATCTAGGTCTTTTTCATAGACAAAAACCTCTTTTTTATCTTCACCTAGTATCACTCCATACTTTTTTTTGTAATCATAGCTTATAATAGTTCCTTTCAAAGAATTTTCACCCCTATTTCTAAAATTTTGTACTAGTTAATGTTTTGGTATTAATCACACCTTTAATAGATCGTATCTTACTTAGAACTATATCACCAACTTTATCAAAATCATCTGCTTTTATTTTTGCAATGAGGTCATATTCTCCAAAAAGTGGATGTAATTCAGTAATTCCATTTACTTTAGAAAGAATGTTATATACTTCGATTTCATGGCCAGATGCAACATTTATTAGTATGAAACTTATAGACATATAAAATCACCTACATATTATTTTAAGGACTATATCTCCTTTTACTGAATCTAAATCTCAATATCCTTATAGTCAATCAAGTATATAACTTTCTCGAAGAAATTTATTTTGAATTTATAAGAAATATAAAAAAACAGATTACTCCATTTTTTATAATGATGTTGCGGGTCTATTGATTAATGAAAAAATAACTCTCTTTGAAAAAGTGTTAAATCAATTGTTCCCCAGTCATCATGATCGTTTCTACCACGTGAGCCATCTGAGTAGTCTACCACATAATACACATAATTATAATTCATACAACTCATATAGTTACGCCATTTCCACCAATCTCTCCTTGGAAATACACTATAAGGATTATCGCATCCTGGAACATTTCCACCAAAAATACCAAGAGTATGACCCATTTCATGCATTATGCCTCCAGCATATACAATAGCTCTTTGTTCTTCTTTATTGAAAGTTTTTCTCCTTACAATATTGTATATAGGATATTTAAGAGGATTTACTTCATGATACGCTGTTGATATCTGAAAACAATCTAATAGATATGTATCATTTGTGCTAGATACAAATACGAAACCAGGATGCCAAGCACTGTTATATATAATTAAACCATAGCGGAATACTCCTCGTCTCCAGTGATCTGGATCACCTTCAAGAAAATAATTCAGATACATCTCTTGCAATTCTTCACCCGTAGTTGAATTATCAAAAGGTATGAGTTCACCCTCATCATCTATACGAAGAACTATATTATGTTTTGAAAATGCATCAATAAGTAGATCTTTTGAAAGCTCAGGAATTAATGCTCCTTCACCATTAGGTCCTATCTCCATCTGATCTAGTTTTAAGAGCATATCTCTTCTGAATGGATCAGTTCCCCAGCTTGAAGTTAGATATTCTTCAACATTACTTAAACCATCATTATCCGGATCCATATTTGCATGATCCTCCCATTTAAAAGGATCATAGAACCAAACGCTTTCTAATTCACCCTTATGCCAGTTGTATCTAAAATAATGCCCCCATTTCCATTCCCATTCTATAGGCACACCATCATCATCGTCATCCCTACCAAGATCGTTTACCGTTGGATCTGTACCATATACGTTTACTTCAGTCCAATACGGAATTCCATCACCATCGTAATCATTCATCGTTATATCAAACCAGAGTTCGGAATCTCTATCATTCTGATACATGCTATTATCATCACAGCCGTTAAGTCTACCGTATCCGCTTGGATCACCTAGGTAGTCA
This sequence comes from uncultured Thermoplasmatales archaeon, assembly GCA_964555835.1. Classification (GTDB taxonomy): domain Archaea; phylum Thermoplasmatota; class E2; order DHVEG-1; family DHVEG-1; genus CAZKUB01. The sequence goes on along the minus strand of CAZKUB010000278.1, from coordinate 568 downwards.
TCACCGGTCCAATGTCCTGTTTTAAGACTGTAATACATGGTAGCATCATAGCTTAATGGTTCCTCTCGAGTATTTGGACTTATATCGCATAATTTATCTCTTAAAAAATTTTTATGCCATAACTGTATTTTTACTGTGACCCACTCTATATTATCTGGTACATCATGATACGGTGTTGACCAATTTGGTTTTACATATTTTTGATTATACCAAACAGGGCTGACATATTCAAAATCGTTAATGAAAACCTTTACGTAAAAATTAGGAGAATCAAATAAATCTATTCTGTCTAATGCTCTAATTTCTTTAATTGTAACTTTTACTTTTGAATTAACCAGTGGATCAATATCATCATATTCACAGGCGTTTTGCTGTTCGCTTTCTATAATATCATTCATGAATCTATGTATAAGATCAAGGTCATCATATTGGCTATTAATTTTTGATAGGATGTCATAAACAGGTGCTTCATCAGATGAGGAACCTTGTGCTATTACAGTGTTAGCAAAAAAAAGCGTTGAAAGTATTAAACAGCATATGATCTTATTTGTAGTTTTATTCATATTTT
>CAZKUB010000277.1:0-4630 GCA_964555835.1 uncultured Thermoplasmatales archaeon | reverse complement strand
AAATGGCTGCAGTTGAGGTCAAACAACTTGTTAAAAACTACGGCGATATAAAAGCAGTTAAAGGAATAACTTTTAATATATACAAAGGAGAAATATTTGGTTTAATAGGACCAAATGGTGCAGGAAAAACAACGACATTACAAATTCTCTCAACACTTCTAACACTTACCGCAGGTAGCGTTAAAATCATGGGTGTTGACCTTGAGAAAAAACCTGAACAAATACGAAAGATAATAAGTTATCTACCTGAAGATGCAGGAGCTTATAAAAATTTAACAGGGAAAGGTTATCTTGAATTTATCGCAAATTTTTTTGACTCCTCCAAGGTTGAAAAAATAGTCGCTCACGGTGTTGAAATAGCAGACTTAGGAGATCGTATCAACTCAAAGGTTGATACATATAGTAAAGGTATGAAAAGGCGTTTGCTCGTGGGTCGTGCTCTTATGACTGATCCTAATCTTGCAATTCTAGATGAACCTACGAGCGGTCTTGATGTCATTAACGCTCAAGAAATAAGAAACATTATTAAAAAAACTGCAAAAAACGGTGCAACGGTTCTTCTATCATCACATAATATGCTTGAAGTAGAATATATGTGTGATCGTATAGCACTAATAGATAAAGGCCTTATACTTGAGGAAGGAAAACCAAGTGAACTTATGAAAAAATACAAGGCAAACAATATCGAAGAAGTATTTACAAAGGTGGTAAAGTAATGAGTGCACTTGGAAACATTATTTTTAAAGAGCTAAAAGAACTTATGACTCCTGCGACTTTCTTACCAATTATCTTAATGGCCATAGTTTTAGGCTCAATGGGTGGCACGATAGGCGGAATCGAAGAAGAACTTAAAGAACCACCAACAATTGCACTTATTAATGTAGACGAGGGAAGATTTTCCGAAATAGCTGTAAATGTTTTTAATAACACTGCAAATGTAACTTTTTATTCAGAAAAAATTACTGATAAAGAAAATGCGATAAATGCTTTAAGACAAAAAAAAGGAGAAGCATTGATTATTATTAATCAAAACTTTTCAGAAAACATAGAAAATGGTAAAACCGGTGTCTTTGAAATTTATTGGATTATGCAAGGAGCAGGAATACTTGATACAGTTTCTTCATCAGTAGTTGAAAGCCTTATAAGCATAGCTAACACAAATATCACAAGAGAGCTCATACAAAAAGGCAATGCTTCTATAAATGCTACACTTGCGCTAAATCCTACAATACGAAATGAGACTACGTATTTTAAGGAAAAAGAACTACACGGACTCTCACCCGGACAAATATCAGGATTGATTTACGCACAGTCAACATTTATCCCAATTATTATGATGATAATAATTATGATGGCAGGACAAATCATAATTTCTTCAATGGCCCTTGAAAAAGAAAATAAAACACTTGAGACACTTCTCACCCTTCCTGTAAAACGCAGTAGTATTGTTGCAGGAAAAATAATCGCTGCAGCAATCGTAGGACTTATACTTGCAGTAATTTATATGATTGGATTTGGTAGTTTTCTTACAGGTTTTGAATTACAAGATGCAGCGAGTGGTGCTGCATCTTTTGATTTAAGCCTTAGCGGAATTGATATATTTTTAATTGGAATTATTGTTTTTCTAAGTCTTGTTGCAGCACTTGCATTATGCATGTTGTTAGGAACTATGGCAAAAAACTTCAAAAGTGCACAGACACTTGTTTTCCCAGTTGCAATACTAGCAATTATTCCAATGTTTATTACTATGTTTAAAGACTTTGATACATTACCCCTAGCCCTTAGAGTACTGCTATTTGGAATACCATTTAGTCACCCTATGATGGCTCCAAGAGTCCTTTTGTTTGGAGATTATATGCTGGTTTTTGCCGGGATAATATATATTAGTATTTTTGCACTCATCATGATTGCAATAGTCGTCTGGGTGTTTAAAACAGATAAGATTGTTACAGGTGTTACAAAGTTTAACTTTGGTAAACGCTTTAAAAAATAAAGATACTAAGGGTTGTTCAACAACCCACCTCTTTTATATATATCGATCTGTGACTTTGAAAATGGTTTTGCATTTATTGTTTTATCCTTGGTTTTATTTATTATTTCACCTGTTTTAAAATCAACAGAAATTTCGTCTTTATCCTTAATCTTACCAGTAATTCCCTCTGAAATCATAATAGGCATAGCATTGTTTATCGCGTTACGCTCGTATATAGCACCAAACGATTCAGCGATAATTGCACTTATTCCAAGACTTTTAAAACAATCAACTGCCTGCTGACGGCTACTTCCTGCACCAAAGTTTTTTCCAGTAACTACAATATCCCCAGGTTTTGCTTTTTTAGCAAAATCCTCATAGCCCTTTAGATTATCAAAAGTATACTGCCCCATTTCAGAGATATCAGTTATCGCCAGATACCTATTATGAAAAATCATATCTGTATCGATATTATCTTTTTTGATAACCCATACTCGCCCTTGTACCTTCAAAGGAGGAGTTGTTTTTTTAGCTTTAGGCTTAACTGCATATATCTTTTTATCAGAAATACTAACAGGATCTGATTTCTTTGGTATTTCATCAGCAGTTGTAATAAAACCTGCAACAAGAGATGCTGCAACAGTTGCAGGACTTGCAAGATAAATCTCGCCTTTTCCCTGTTTTCCAACAAAGTTACGATTACCTGATGATACTGCTACTTCCCCAGACCCAGTTTGACCAATTTGTCCAGCTGCACAACCAGCACATCCTGCAGATCCAACAAGGGCTCCTGCATCTTTAAATATTTTAATAATGCCTTCCTCCAGACATTTTTTCCAGATTTTATCAGTAGCCGGAACTATTTTTAAAACACGGCCTGGTGCAATCTTACGACCTTTTAAAATCTTTGCAACTGCATGCATATCCTCCATACGTCCATTTGTACAACTACCTATAAACCCAGAATCAACCTTTACCCCTTTTGCATCCTTTATACTTACAACATCCTCAGGATGGCCTGGACGAGAAACAAGTGTTTTTAGATCTGATATATCAACTTCAAAAGTTTTTTCATATTCTGCATCAGAATCAGCTTTCATTTTATCTGATGGAAATAGTATTATTATAGCACCCATCTCGGTAGCCATGCTGGCAATAGTAATACGACCATCCAGAGACAAACTATTAACATACTCACCATAAATCTCTGTAGAATAACCCAATAACCCATTTGCACCAAACTCCTGCAAAAGTCGTAGAACAACATCTTTTGGTGTTGTGCTCTTTGAAGGTTTACCTTTTAAAATTATTTTGACACTAGCTGGAACCTTGAACCAGACTTTACCATAGGCCCAAGCATGTGCAATATCATTATCTCCCATACCCTGGCCAAAAGCACCTATCGCACCTAGGATATTTGCATGTGAATCAGTTGAGACAATAGTACCACCAGGTTTTGCAATACCTTCATCTATTACCAGATGAGTTCCTATTCCACTGTCAATATCAAAGATTTTGATTTTGTTTCTACGAGCAAACTGTCGGCAGATATGCTGATTTGCAGCATATTTTTGATCGCAACCACCCGGATTGCAGTCAAATGTGAAAAAAGTTTTTTCAGAATCCTTAACTGAAAGACTATTTTCCTCTAAATTTTTAACAACATTTGCACCGCCAAAATCACGTGCGACGCGTACATCGATGTTTATGTCTATTATTTCCCCAACTTTTGCATTTTGATTTGAATTTTTTTCAAAAATTTTTTGAATTATTGTTTTTCCCATAATATCACCTATAGTAAATCTCTTTCAGCAGGACCGTCATATTCTACATCGGCAGTAAACATTTTACGCATCGGTTTAAAATCTGTTTGCTCTTCATAGACATGAGCGGTCAGTCCTGCCACACGCCCGATAAGGAAGAATGCTTTTCCAAGGCGCCAATCAAAACCCATATCAGAAATAATTGCTGCTATTGCGCCGTCAACATTAATTGGTAGTTTTTTACCAGTTTGTTTTTCTAGTTCTTCTTCAATTGCTTTTGAAAGAGCGATATGTTCCTTTGAAATTTTTAGTTCTTCTGCAAGAGAAAATAGTTTTTTTGTACGAGGATCAGAAGTATGAACGCGATGTCCAAACCCAAGGATACGTTTTTTTTTCTCTCTGGAGTCTTTTACTAAAAATTCTGCTATTTGATCAATTGTCTTTGCTTCTTTTTTCATAATAGTAACTGAATCTTGTAAAAACTTTGCACCTTTTTCAATTGCCCCGCCATGTGAATCACCTATGGATAATATTCCTGCAGCAACGGCGGTTGGAAGTGGTACTCCTCCTGAGGCTACAATTCGGGAGGCCATTGCTGTTGGGGGTGTAACACCATGATCAACACAGGCAGTAAGAATTGCATCCATCATCTTCCCATGCTCTTTATTTGGAAGATCATCTCTAAGGAGTAAATATACAACATGTGAAAAGGAGATATTCCCGATTAAATCCTCCTGACGATATCCTTTTGTTACTAAATGATTAGCCTCTACTTTTGTTATTTTACTTTTCCATTGCATTTTTTAAACCTCATTTATAATACTTGATATATATTATCAAGAACTGTTCCATCAAAATATTTAGTCATACCAATGATTTCTTTTCCCAGATTTGG
>CAZKUB010000276.1:0-2417 GCA_964555835.1 uncultured Thermoplasmatales archaeon | reverse complement strand
CCTTTTGAAAAGTTTTTTCTCAAAAGTATAATTGATGAGAAACATGCTGCTATACATGGAAATAGCCAATATGGAAAAATTGATATTATTCCTTTACTTGGTACCGGCTCTGTTACAAAAAAGGTAATAATTGTAACTATCAAAGTTGCAATAATTACATGTTTTAGGGATAAATTCTTTTTGAAATAAAGGTATATACTAATCATTATTGGAATGATTGCTCCACCTGTATTTATACCTAAAATCCAGTCGTTATATTTTAAAAGCGCTATGTTTGATATGTCAAATCCAAATAGTATAATTGGAAACATGAAAAGAAATGATACAAAGACAATTATTACAGCTTCAAGTTTTGAAAAACCAAGATATGTAAAAGCCCTGGTAAATAGTAAATATGCTAGGTAGAAAACAATTATTGGAAGTATTATCCGAAGAATCCATAGTAATATTTGAGAAAGTCCTATCGCTGCAATCATGGGTCTGAAGCTACAGATATAGATATTATTTATAAACCTTCTTTATATTTCGTTTTCAAACATGTGATTAATTATGAGTGATTTTCTTAAAAAAGAATGCGACTTAGAATACTTTCATAAAAACAATTATTTAAGGAAAAAATGCCAAGAATGCGGTGATTACTATTGGTCTCTTGATAAAAATTCTACAGTTTGCGGTGATCAACCCTGTGTACCATTTAGTTTTATTGGAAAACCTGTAGGAAAAAAACCATTAACACTTTCGGAGGTAAGGGAAAGTTTTTTGTCTTTTTTTGAAGAAAACAATCATTCAAGACTTCTCTTTCCTGAAACAGGTGAGCGTTGCCCAGTTATCGCCCGATGGCGCTCTGATATATACCTTACGATAGCTTCTATTGCTGATTTTCAACCACATATAACAAGTGGGGAGGTGCCTCCTCCAGAAAACCCGCTTGTAATCTCTCAGCCATGCATAAGACTAAATGATTTAGAGCAAGTAGGTATATCCGGACGGCATCTTACAATGTTTGAAATGATGGGGCATCATGCATTCAACAAAAACAAAGATGAAATTTATTTCAAAGAAGAAACAGTAAGACTCTGTAACAAGTATTTTACAAAATATATTGGAATTGATAAAAACAAAATAAACTATAAAGAGCAGCTATGGTTTGGCGGAGGAAACGCAGGACCATGTCTTGAAGTACTATCCGAAGGGCTTGAAATCGCAACACTAGTTTTTATGAACATGGTAGAAAACCCTAATGGTGATTTTGAAATAGAAGGAAAAAAATATTCATCAAATCCTTTAAACATAGTAGATACAGGATATGGACTTGAACGAATTGCATGGATCACGCAGGGAACAAAAAATATTTATGAAACAGTGCTACCGGAAGTAGTCAAATGGATAAAAGAAAAAGCAGAAAACAAAGATGATACTCAAAGCATATACTCACTTGCAGATCATAGCAAATGTCTTTCTTTTATGCTGGGCGATGGAATAGTTCCATCAAATGTCAAAGCAGGATACCTTGCACGTCTTATTATCAGACGCTCTCTTAGATTTATAGAGAAAATAAAGCTAAACTGTTGTTTTAAAGACATTGTTTTTATGCAGCTAGATTTACTTCAAAAAGATTTTCCATCATTACAGAAAAACAAGAAACAGATAGGAGAAATTCTTGATATTGAAACAAAACGTTATTTTGATACACTTTCAAAAGGCAAAAACCTTGTAAAAAGAATAATAGACAAGAAAAAAACAATAGACGAAAAAGAACTAATAAAACTTTATGACACACATGGAATGCCGCCGGAAATAGTAAAAAATATTGCAAAAGAACATGGTATCAAAATCAGTATCCCTCATGATTTTGAATCTATGATAGCAGAGCTTCATTCTCATCAAAAAGAGGAAGAATCAGATAAAGAAAAAATAGAAGAACTACCTGAGACCGAAAGATTGTATTACAAGGATCACTATACAAAAGAGTTTGATGCAAAGGTTTTAAAAGTAAAAAAAACAAAAGATATATCTGAAATAGTACTAGATAAAACTGCTTTTTATCCAGAAGGTGGTGGTCAGCCTAGCGATACTGGTTTTCTAAAAGTTAATGATAAAAAATATTTTGTTTCTCATGTTAAAAAAATAAATGATTCAATTGTTCATGAAGTAAAAGGAGAGCTAAAAGTCGGAGATATAGTCCATGGAGAGATAGACTGGAATGCTAGATACAATTTAATGAAGCATCATACAGGAACACATGTTGTAAACGGTGCATTAAGAAAGTATCTTGGAAATCATATCTGGCAAGCAGGATCGCAGTTGAATGTTACTGATGCGCGTTTTGATTTTTCTCATTACAAATCAGTATCAGATAAAGAGATAAGAGAAATAGAAAAAATTGCAAATGATTTTATAAAAAAAGCGGTAAACGT
>CAZKUB010000275.1:0-3079 GCA_964555835.1 uncultured Thermoplasmatales archaeon | reverse complement strand
ATGCTTTTTTTAAGGGATATGTATATTTCATCTGCGGTGGGATGGGTCTGGTGAGAATCTAGATATTCTAATATCATTATTCTTTGTGGTGTAATCTTTAGATTTTTTTCTTTTAGTATTTTTATGTATTTATCCAAACGCTCACCATATGTAACGATTACTAAAGTGTAATCATTACAACTTAGTACTGAATACAACAACGATTATTTAAAGCTTTCGCATAGAGAGTTTACTAAATCAAATATATGTTAACAAGAGCTATGTTTAATAGCATCATTTGGACAAGCACTTACACAAGCACAGCACTCAATACACTCCTCAACATTTTTACAGATTGCCTTGCCATCTTTTAGCTCAAAAATATCTACAGGACAAGCAGAAACACATTCGCCAGCACCAGTACATTTATCATAATCAATAGTAATTATTATGTCTCCTTCGTTGAATTCTTTTTTCATAATTTATCCTCCGCCCAATTTTTCAAAGTTCTGGAATAACTAACTAAATATTAAGGTTTTGCAAGTTCTAATTTTAATTTTTCTTTTGCAATCTCACGAAGATCAACTTTTCTGACTTTACCACTGGCGGTCATAGGAAACTCATCTGTAAAAATAATATATTTTGGTATCTTAAAACGAGAAATACCCTCTTTACAAAAATCTTTAATTTCTTCTTCAGTTGCACAAGCACCCTCTGTAAGTTTAACAAACGCTGCAACCTCCTCACCATACTTCTGACTGGGGACACCAACGACAGATACATCCTCAATTTTATTATTAGTATACAGATATTCCTCAATTTCTCTAGGATAAACGTTTTCACCCCCACGGATTATCATATCATCAATACGACCAAGAATGCTAAAATATCCCTCATCATCCATCACAGCTAAATCTTTAGTATAAAGCCAGCCATCACGAATAACCTCCTCAGTTTGCTTAGGCATCTTATAATAGCCCTTCATAACACCATAACCATGGGCTACCAATTCTCCAGGATTATTTGCTGGTAAATCTTCACCAGACTCAGGATTAACAATTTTAACTTCTACATCTGGAAGAGGTTTACCAACTGTCTCAACACGTTTTGCAACAGGGTCATTACGCCTGGTCTGGGTTAGAACAGGTGATGTTTCAGTAAGACCATAACAGATAGTAATTTCTTTAAGATGCATCTTACTCATTGCATTAACCATAATTTCAATAGGACAAGAAGCACCAGCCATTATACCTGTTCTAAGACTGGAAAGATTATATTTTTCGAAATTAGGATGCTGAAGCTCTGCAATAAACATAGTTGGTACACCTTGTAATGCTGTACATTTTTCAGCTTCAACGGCTTGAAGGATTTTTTCAGCATCAAAAATTTCAATTGGAACCATTGTAGAGCCATGCGTAACACAGTTTAATGTAGAAAGAACACAGCCAAAACAATGAAAAAATGGTACAGGAATACACATCCGATCCATTTCAGTCATACCCATAACATTACCAACATTGTAAGCATTGTTTAAAATATTATAGTGAGTAAGCATTACTCCTTTTGGAAAACCCGTGGTACCTGAGGTATACTGCATATTTATTACATCGTGAGGGTCAAGACTTTCTTGTCTTTTTTTAAGTTCTTCAGAAGATATTTTTTCACCCATAGTTTGCAAATCTTCAAAATTGAACATACCTGGTTTCTTTTCTTTGCCAATAAATACAACATTTTTAAGATAAGGTAATTTTTCGAAAGTTAACTTCCCGGGTTTTGAATTTTTCAAATTTGTAACTACCTTGTTAATAATTTTTATATAATCAACATCTTTGAACCCATCAACTAAAAACAGAGTTGTAGAATCTGATTGTTTTAAAAGGTATTCAAGTTCATGTGACTTATAATAAGTGTTAACTGTTACTAATACTGCACCCATCTTTGCAGATGCAAACTGCAGTAATACCCATTCTGGGACATTATATGCCCAGACCGCAATGTGATCCCCGCGTTTTATACCAAGAGCCATTAAGCCTTTTGCAATTGTTTCACATTTTTCTTTGAATTCTTTGTAAGTTAATCTTATTTTTTTATCAACATATACAAGAGCATCATTGTCAGGATAATCCTCAGCAATTTCGTCAAGTATTTCACCAATTGTCTTGTTAATCATTATCCTCCCTCATTTATTTGAAAAAATTTAACTTATATATTCTGATTGATTGTCCTAGTCAACGTCATTTGACGTAATTAAAAAATGGCATATAAAACTTATGTTAAAAAGCTAACCAATAAAGAGTAAACCAACAAGATTTAAACATAAAATGATTATTTACCCTGTGCAATGAAATATATATCAGGGGAAATTTTAACTGAAAAACAAACTTTTAAAGGATACCTATGTTTTAAAGACAATAAAATAGTTGAAATTGGAAAGGGTAGAGCACCAAAAAAAAGCCTGGCCAAGGGTCTTATTATTCCTTCATTTGTAAATTCACATACACATATTGGTGATTCTTTTATCAAAAACAAAAAAATTACTATGCCTAAAAACATAAAAGATTTAGTAGCACCCCCAGATGGTCTTAAACATAGACTACTTAAAGAAGCAACAAGCGATGAAATAATAAAAGGTATGAGAAAAACAATAGAATTTATGCTTAGTAACTCAGTAGGTCTCTTTTGTGATTTTAGGGAAGGAGGAATAAAAGGAATAAATCAGTTGAAAACAGCAGTTAATCAATATTCATTATCAGCATTTATATTATCAAGACCCGAGAAACTTGAATACAACAAAAAGGAAATTGATCTATTACTTGAAAACTCTCAGGGAATTGGTCTGAGTAGCATATCTGATTGGGATTACTCAGAGATATTTAAAATCGCAAAGCACACAAAAAATAAAAAAAAGATTTTTGCCGTTCATGCAAGCGAACTTATTAGAGAAGATATAAACAAGATATTAGATTTAAAACCTGATTTTTTAGTTCACATGATCAAAGCATCAGAAGATGATCTAATACTTGTAAGAGAAAATAAGATACCTGTAGTAATATGTCCTCGTTCAAACGATTTTTTTAATCTTAAAGTAAATTACAATCTT
>CAZKUB010000274.1:0-4434 GCA_964555835.1 uncultured Thermoplasmatales archaeon | reverse complement strand
ATGGATGAAACCATGGTTGAAAAATTTAGTCAACAAATCATGCATTCAGGAACCAGCTATATTAGAAAACCTGTCGGGACACGTATTCCCGATTGGCTTAGAACGATTAGTGCACGTCGTAAAATACGTGAGCAATTATTAGACATGGTAGTTGCAGATAATGAATAGTAAAAGTAATTAGAAAGCAGTTTCATACATATTATTTAAGTAAGGAGAGGATGGGATGAATCAGGAGTGGAATAAAGGTCTTAGCTTAAAGCCAGAAATTTTAAAAAAATGTAAAGAAATTGGACCAACTGAAATAATAGTAGGAGTTCTCTGCAAAGATGTTGAAACTACAATTTTAAATGTTTTAAATGTGATAAACGAAGGGTTATACCGCTATTTCCCAGAACACTCAAAAGCAATTGTAATAAGCTTGGGAGACTCAACAGATGATACTAAAGAAGTAGTTAATCTTTTTCAACCGTATAATGCTATCAAAAAAATTGTAACAAAAGATATTATAAATGGGGGAAAAGGCGCAGGTGTTATGACTATATTTGAAATAGCTCATGAATGCGATGCAAAAATGATTGTATTAATAGATGGAGATTTATTAAGCATTAAACCTCGTTGGATTCCAATGATTGCAAATCCAATTGTTTACGGTCGCGCCGATCTAACAGTTCCATATTATATACGTGATAAAAACGATGGAGTAATTACAAACAACCTGGTTTATCCATTCACCCGTGCATTATATGCAATAGATATTCGCCAACCAATAGCCGGGGAATATGCAATATCAAAAAATCTATATGAATTACTAAGAAAACATCCATTATTCCCCGCAGATTTCGGCGTAGATATATTTATTTTAACTGTTGCTGCAGCCGAAGGACTGTACGTCAAAGAAGGTTTATTTTCTTTAAAAATTCATGAATCAACAACACGGTATCTTGAACCAGAAAAATTCCTCATACCAATGTTTAGAAAAGTCACTGGAAGCATGTTTGAACTTGCCAAATACTATGAGGAACACTGGAAATCTCGTCCAAGTCGATTCAAAACAAGATTTTACAGAGAATGCTTTAGCCCAAAACCAATACCTGTAAAAATTGATATACCAAATATGAAAGAAAGTTTCAAAACAGAGTTACAAAATACTAAAAACATTATGAAGCAATACCTACCTGAAAGCATCGTATGTGAACTTGAAAAAATCGTTAGAAATGAAGGTAAAATTGACTCTGAGCTTTGGGCAGAAATTGTTTATAATTATGCAACATCCTGGAAGAAAGCACATACAGATTCCGACAAATATTTTCTTCTTGATTCTTTAAAAATATTATGGATAGGTCGTTTCGTAAGCTATGCTACAGAAGTAGTTGACATGGATATAAACGATGCAGAAATAGTAATTCAAAAACAAGCAGAGGTTTTTGAAGAAAAAATTGATTATCTAAAATCTATTTATGAAGACCCGATAACACCAACATAAAAAAAATCACAGGTGAAAAATTGAAAATATATGCAGTCGCAGATATTCATGGATCACAATACAGGTTAAACATTATTTTAAAAAACATAAAGAAGTACTCACCAGATTTAGTAGTAATATGTGGAGATATCACACAGTATGGCCCCGGTGATGTTGCAAAAAATTTTTTAGATCAAATAACAGTTGATACAGTTGCAGTTACAGGAAATATCGATTCATCTGATGTTAGAAAAGGAATAGATGATAGTAAAGCTACAAGAATAGAGCTTAAAAAAGTAATTAAAAAAGGTATACCTTTTGTTGGCTCAAGTGGAATGAACCCAGATGATTTTAAAACACTTGAAGAAAAAAAGATGGTCGACGAAAAAACAATACTAGTAACTCATGTACCCCCTTTTGATACCGTGGATAAAGTATTTGTTGGGATGCATGGCGGAAGTAAAGACCTCAGAGAACTTGTTGATAAAGTTAAACCAAGACTTGTTTTAAGCGGGCATATACATGAAGATCCAGGATACAAAAAGATTAATGATACAGTTTTTGTAAACTGCAGTATTGGCAAACGTGGAGACGGAGCACTTATTGATATAAACAAAGATATATCTGTAAAAATGTTAAAATAAAAATAGCCCCGTCCAGATTCGAACTGGAGTCACAAGATCCAGAGTCTCATATGATTGACTTATAGGATCTAAAGGTTTTTTACCCCTTACAGACCTCTCTACACTACGGGGCTAAATGTTTCTAATCTTTTCTTGTGTTTGAGGTTGTGGAACCCAATTTCATTTATGTATTTTTCTACATCTTTTTTTCTAGATAAATAAATTGAATTTCCATTTATAATTTTTGAAGGATGAAATCCTAATGTTAAAAACATTTCTCTTACATCTAATAACATCTTGACATTATGGCTTTTAAATGAAATACGCATTAAATTTGAATCTCTTTTAGACATTCTATGAATGCTGCCATCTGTATCGATAAGACCTCTTATACAACTCCTTGAAAAATCCAGGTTTTCTTTAATCCATTTTGGTATTTCCACTTGATTCTTTACCTTATTTCCATTCTTCAATCCTAACATATACAAAAACTCTGTTAATTTTCTACTGTTTACTATTAAATAGAAAGCATTAGAATGGTTAGAAATATAAAATTTAGACTTAATATCAAATAGTTTTTCTATCAATGATGAAACAAAGTTGGTTAAATAATCTTGTTCTTTATCAATATGTCCACAAATTCTTAATGAATATGTAGCAACTTTCGTCCCCTTAATATATACACTAATATTCCCGTCTCCTAAAATGATACCAACAAGTTCTGATAATTCTTCGTTTTTCTCAGGCCGGCATATATCCCTAGTACTACCTTTTGAAATCTTACCTCCAAGAATTTGTCCCCAACGTTCATCTTTTACATCCATTATGAACTCGTCATAATTATGTTGTTTATTCAAAATTTCAAATATTTCAGTAGGCAGTAAACAATTCTCTAGATACCATTCCTTTAAAGCAGGAAAACTAACATTTAGATACTCTGCAAATTCTTGCCAAGTATAATCATTTTGGATTTTTGTCGAATAAATTAACTCTCTCTGTTTACCATCTTTTAGTTTTATTCTCACAAATATTATATATTTTTGAACGTATTTAAATAGGATTAACAGCTAATTGAAACTATTGCCAAGTTTTCCAACATCATTATTTGTTTAGAAAGATTGTCTGCGTCGGGAAAGCCATTTCTATACCTTCTTTTTCAAAGGCTTCTTTAATTTTGAAGTTTATCTCCTGCTGAGTATCTCTATATTTTACAAATTCTTTAGTTCCCATATAATAAATAACTTCAAAGTTAAGGCTGAAATCACCAAATTCAGTAAAATGAACTCTATCAAGCTTATAGACATATTTTAGTTTTTTAGGATCGATTATCTCTCTTATTATATCAGGTATTTTTTTGAGTTTTTTGAGCGGAGTGTTGTATGTTACTCCAAAACCAAAAGTAATCCTTCTTTTCTTCATTTTCTTAAAATTACGAATACTTTGGGTAGTTAATTCCTTGTTAGCTAAAATTAATTCTTCACCTTGCAAGAGTTGAACACGTGTAGATTTCATACCAATTTTTGTAACAGTTCCAGCGTAGTCCCCAACAACTATATAATCTCCTATCTCAAAGGGTTTATCAAAATAAATTGAAAAAGCACTGAAAAAATCACTGAGCAAACTTTGCAACGCAAAACCAATAACTATTGCTGTCGCAGCCCCACCTATTGCAAGACCAGTTAAGTCTAATCCTGAAAGAGCTAAAAATACAAAAAATGCAATAAGATAAATTATTGCATTAAAAAATGCTCTTAAAACATAGATGATATGCTGACTTGTTTTCTTTTTACGCTCTTGTCTTTCAATGTACCATACAAAAAGAACATTGGTTACCCTTGTAAATATATATGCAATGATTAGCAGGGTAAACAACAAGAATACTTTGTCAACAGTATCACCAACAGTTTCACCATAATTACTTAAAATATCAAGATTAAAAATAAATATGTAAATACCAAGGAACAAAACTAAGATATAAATTGGACTTTTCACATTTTTTAATATCTCATCATCTAAATTAGTTTTAGTTTTCTTAGCCCATTCCTTGAAATAATGCTCAAAAACATGTTCTATTAAGTACCCCACGATTATAAAAGATATAAAGACTAAAGAAGATACCACTAATCGAGCTTGAAAGTCGGTTAAACCTACGTTTTCAAGTAATTGATACAGATATGCAAAGCTATTAATGTCTTTTAAATCCAACATAATTATACAGCACCCTTAAAAAACACTTATATTTAAAATTTTACCTATAAATTCTGAGCAAGTTTAATACATAGTTATTTATTACGGATTTTTACAAATAATTCTTATCGGGAGGATAAAAGTTATGACTGTTATAGTTAA
>CAZKUB010000273.1:0-4146 GCA_964555835.1 uncultured Thermoplasmatales archaeon | reverse complement strand
TGACTTGATTTATCCCATCTTTTGCATAATCAACATCTTGCTTAATTACTAGTATTCATATTACCAATGAAACTATTTTTATTAAAATAAAAGGATAACATTTTAATACTCTAGTTTATTCAAGGAGAAAAATTTTTGGTGAAAAAGTTATGGTTGCAGATACTAAAAAATCAAATGAAATAATTGTAAAGTCTATGCCTGTAGATATTTCAGAGCCTGCGGCGCTAGGTCTCATCGGTCTTGCTGTTGCAGCTTTTGTAATCGGTGCAAGCTATCTTGGTTTAACAACTGGTTCAAAATCTTTGATGATACCTTGGGTTTTAATGTTTGGTGCAACAGCACAACTAATTGCAAGTCTCATGGATTTTAAAAGAAATAATATTTTTGGTGCAACAGTGTTTGGAACATACGCGATGACTATGTATGCAATAGCGCTTACTTTATTTATTTCAATATTTGGTGGAGAAGAATTTGTTATCGCTCATTATGGATATGGACTTGTTGCAATACTAATATTCAGCCTTATTGCAACAGCTGCGTCACTTATGACAAACAAGGTTTTATTTGCAATACTTATAGCAGTAGATATTGCAGTTATCGCGTTGATACCCCATTATTTATCAGCAGCTTCTGCTTTTCCTGCAGGAGTTTTCTTGATTGTTACCTCAGCATTGTCATTTTACGCGGCAACTGCAATTCTGATTAATACAATGGCTAAAAAAACAGTACTTCCATTAGGTACTCCTATATGGAAGCCTTAATTTTTTCTTCTATTTTTTTCCACATTTCAACTATTTTTCTGGATGTATCTGATTCTTGATCATATTCAATAATGTTTTTTCCTTTTATCAAAGCCTTTGTAATTGTTATATCATAAGGGATTTTTCCTACAATATGAATGTCTTTCTTTTTGCAGTATTCCTCTATTTTTTTTGTATTATCAATGTTTATATTGAATTTGTTTATGCATACCATTGTAGGGATTTTAAAATGTTCAGCAACTGCAATTATTCTTTTTAAATCACCTGCTCCAGATAAAGTAGGCTCTGTTACAATTAAAACCATATCAACACCAGTTATCGCAGAGATAACTGGGCAGCCTATCCCCGGGGCTCCGTCAATGATAATTAATTCTTTATTTTTCTTCTCAGCAATTTTTTTTGCATTTTCACGAACAACGGTTATAAGTTTTCCTGATGCTTCTTCTGCTATTTTTAAAACAGCATGTGCCATAGGACCAAAACGGGTTTCTGAGATATATGAAAAACCAGATTCACGATCGATCATATCAACCGCGTTCACTGGGCATATATATTGGCATACTCCGCATCCTTCGCAAAACGATTTATTTACAACTATTTTTTCATTTATCGCATCAAATCTACAGGTATCTATGCATTTTTTACATTTGATGCATTTCTCTGAATCAATTTTAGCAAGTTTAAGACCATGAAATATCATTGTTTTTTTTATTTCTGGTTTTAATATGAGATGCAGATCTGCAGCGTCGACGTCACAGTCAGCAAAAACAGCATTTTTTGCAAGTGATGCAAAGGCTGCTGTAATACTAGTTTTACCCGTTCCACCCTTGCCGCTTATAACTGTTAGCTCTTTCGTTTTTCCACCTCCTCTGCGATCTCTTTGAATATCTCTCTAAATTTGTTTTTCCATTCTGAACTTTTTTTTATAAAAGGTATTCCATTTGAATATAGCTCAGCTATCTTTGTGCTCTGTGGAATCTTTGCAAGAATTGGTATTTTTTCATTTTGGCAATAAAGCTCTACTTTATTGTCACCTACTCCATCACGATTTATAATAACTCCAAAAGCAACTCCAAGCATTCTTACAGTGTCAATTGCGATTTTTAAATCATTAAGACCAAAGGGTGTAGGCTCTGTAACAAGAATACAATAATCAGAGTCTGTAACTGTTTCAACGAAAGGACAGGCAGTTCCCGGTGGTGCATCTAAAATCACATTTTTGTTTTTGTCGATTTTTTTCTTCAGAGATTTTAATACAGGAATTGCCTGTAATTCGCCGATGTTTAATATTCCTTGATAAAAATCAATTCCTTCTTTTTGTCCATGCTCTATCTTTCCAATAGGTCTTAAATTATATTTTACAGCTTTTTCAGGACATACTAGGGTACAACCTCCACAGGAATGGCATAACTCTGGGAAAACAAGCACATTTTTTTTAACTACAGCAAGTGCGTTGTATCTGCAAAACTGTGAGCATTTTCCACAAAAAGTACATTTTTCTTTGTCTATCTCTGGTGTTGAAACATTGACGTTTTCTGATTCAAAAATATCTGCTTTTAAAAAAATGTTTGAATCAGGCTCTTCAACGTCAAAATCAAAAAACTGAACTGTTCCCAAGCTTAATGCAAGATTTGTAGAAACTGTGGTTTTGCCTGTCCCTCCTTTTCCACTTCCAACTGATATTATCATTTATCCGCCTTCAAAATATTATCTGTTTTAACGTTTGTCATTCCTGCAAACTTAAGAGATTGTTTTAAAAAAAATACACTGCAGTCTAAATGTAAGTTCATTTAAATTCACTTCTTTTTAGTGATGACATCCTTCGTGGTTGTGCTCTCCACGGAATATATGTCGACCGCAAGAATCCTTCTCTGATGCTTTTCTAAGCTGCCCTTTTTTATATGCTTCTATAGCATCTTTAACAGTACCACTAGCTCCTATGTATACCTCTATACCAAACTCAGTAAACATATTTATTGCACGTCTTCCAAGACCTTGACAAATCATTATATTCACATCATGATCTGATAAAATTTCAGGGGGTTTTTTTGTACCGCCCATATGATTACTTGTGTTTGGTATTATTTTCACATCGTTTTTTTCCAGATCAACTATTGTATAAGTTTGCACGCGTCCAAAATGCTCTCCAACCGTATCTTCAAGGCCTTTGTCGCTATTTGTTGGTATACCTACTTTCATTTTCTTTCACCTAAGTCCACTATGGCTTTCTACATTTGCTGAACTACTTTCTTTAAGTTCATTGTTTTTGTATTTTTTGATAGTTTCTTTTATGGTACCTGTTGCTCCTGTAAAAATTTTGATTCCAGCAGCTGAAAGAGTCTGATGTGCATTTGGGCCTATATTTCCTGTTACAACAAGGTCTACATCTTGATTTGCAATTGCTTCTGCTGCCTTTATACCTGCTCCTCCTGATGCTGTGCTACTTTCGTTTGAAATAGCTTTAAAATCCATGGTTTCTAAATCTACTATTATAAAATATCTGCATCTTCCAAAACGCATGTCAACATCAGATTCTAAATTATCACCTGTTGATGATACTGCAATTTTCATAATTTATTTCTCCCTTATACATCTAAATATTAAGTGGTGTTAATAATTGTTTTTATTTCATGCACGGCTCATAGGTGCACCACATTTTGGGCATTTCCTGCTATAGCACGGAACTGCAAGTTGATGTGGCTCTCTATGTCCGCAGTTTGGACATATACAGTCGCCGCCGGGGCCCATACCAAAGCCTCTTCTACCACGGCTGCCACCAGCTGGTCCTGTTCCATCTCCTCCAGGCATATTTATTTTTCACCTCCAACTATTTTTTCAACATTTTCTACAAATTTTTTGTAGCTATTAATTGTATTTTTATCTTTTATGTTAGTTTTTTTCTTACTATCTCCTATTTCTACGATTTCTGGGTTGAGTGGTATTGAGCCTAGATACGGTATTTTGAAATCTTCCGCTGCTTTTTTGCCGCCACCTGTTTTAAAAATATCTACTTTTTTACTGCAGTGAGGGCAGGTAAAACCGCTCATGTTTTCGACTATACCAATTATTTTAAGGTTCATTTTTTTGACAAAATTAATTGATTTACGTACACTTACAAGTGCTACATCCTGAGGCGTAGTTACAACTATTACTCCTCGGATATCTGGTATTAACTGTGCGATGCTAAGTGGTTCGTCTCCAGTTCCTGGAGGCATATCAATTATTAGATAATCTAAATCCTCCCATAATACACCCCCTAGTAATTGTCTGAGAGCTCCCATTTTCATAGGACCTCGCCAGATAACCGGTGCATCTTTATCAGGAATAAGATATGCCATTGACATTATCTTTAATCCATTTTCTGTTTGAACCGGAATTATTCCTT
>CAZKUB010000272.1:0-4369 GCA_964555835.1 uncultured Thermoplasmatales archaeon | reverse complement strand
CCTACTGCAGAAAGTATTGCTGCCATGTTATAAATAGTGTCTATGTCATATTTTTCAACAACGTTTTTAACTGTTTCACTATCTGTGATATCAAGATATTCAAAAGGACCAGATTTCATAAGTTTTTCACTTGGCGTGGTTTTCCTTCCGCAAGCAACAACGTTATCATTTCCATATTTTTCGCGAAGAGCAATAGTAAGCTCAGAGCCTATTTGCCCTACAGATCCAGTTACAAGTATTTTTTTTGTTTCTTTTTTAGACATATAATATTTCATCCTCCGTTGAGACTGATAGCTGCTATACATAAATGGTATACAAAGCTTACTACTATTTGAGGATATAAAAAACATATAATAAAATTGAGATGATTGGAGTTTTTTAAATCCTATACGGATACATAATCTTCAATATGAATCCATATAGTACCCATATGAATATCTAGTGCATCTATATCACCAGGGATATCTACTGTAATTTGGATCCATACAAAATCAGAAACACCATTTAAGGCATTACTATTATTTGTAGAGTATCTTACCTGAGCTTTTTGATCCCATGGAGTGTCAATCGTAGATTTCAGTCTATCTGAAACATTATAACACATAGTTTCTGGATTTGAATCACCCGCTGCAAGAATCCAAGCAGTGGTGTTACTTGCATTTACTGTTTTATTATTATCCCACATTAATACAGTTGTTGTATCATTTGTTGCAAGATCTGCATTTACCTCACGGTTTCCATGTAACCATATTTTCAAATATGAATTATTATTTGATAATACATTAATATGAGTAATCTTAATAGGATGCGCCTTTTCATTTACTATTCCAAACGCTGCTGAATATGTTTTTTTCATGTTTGGCGGAATATTCCCCAGTCTAAGAGTTAAAGCAGTATTTGTAGAATTACTTTCGATAACTCTCAAAACACGAATTCCGTCACTTGAATTATCAGAACCGATATATCTTACATCAGGATCATATGGTGGTGTTACAGGTGGTGTTATAGGATAATGGTAATCTACGTCTGTGATAGCATACTGTGTTGCAGTAATTAAATTTAATATTAAAAATAAAACGGCGAGTATCAAATATTTTTTTTTCACTTTCATTTCCTTTCACCTTACGTTTCTTTTCTATATTGCAACAACAAGCTTTATCATGATAATATATACCATGTATACTGTTCTCAAGTAACAATATAAAAAGATTTTGTGTTAAAATGTCAAAATGAAAAAACAGATGATTTCAAAATAATAATTTAAGGTCTTGGATATAAACCAACTTTTTCTATAATATCAGGAACTATTTCTTCCCAAAAAAGAGCAGTTAAATGTATGCCATGAACTCCCTTTATTTTTTTAATCTCATTGATAAGCTCACATGAAATATCAAAACCTTCTTTTTTTACATCATCAGATAATCTTATTCTATTATAAATTTCATTAGGAATATCAACACCAGGAACATGAAATTTCATACGCTCAGCCATACGAACTGATTTTAGAGGAGTCACACCTGAAAGAATAAATATTTTTTTATCAAGTCCTCTATCACGTACTTCATCCATCCACGTGTTAAACCGCTCTAGATTATACACACTTTGAGTCTGTATGAAATCAGCACCTGCTGCTATTTTTTTCTCCAGACGGTCAACTCGAAAATCCAAAGGATCTGCAAAAGGATTGGCCGCAGCACCGATAAATACATCTGGCCTACCAAATGTTATATCTTCTCCATTCTGAAAAATTCCCTTATCCCTCATATCTTTAACAATTTTAATAAGCTGTACTGAGTCGATATCAAAAACACCAAGTGCTGAAGGATGATTTCCAAAAGACTGATGATCACCGGTTATAAAAAGGATATTTTTGATACCAACTGCGGTAGCACCAAGGACATCACTTTGAAGAGCAATCCTATTTCTATCTCTACAGGTGACTTGCATAATGGGCTCTAAATCTTTCTTAATAATAATACAGCTACCACCAAAACTAGAAAGACGAACAACAGCTGTCTGATTATCTGTAATATTAAAAGCATCGGCTGAGTTTTTTACAATATCTGCTTTCTGTTGAATTTTAGCAGGATCTGCACCTTTAGGTGGCCCTATCTCTGCAGTTACTGCAAAATCTCCCCTTACAAGAACCCGATGCAAGTTACTAGTATACTTCATTTATTGACTCCTCCACTTAATCTTAGTAGATTTAGACCAATCTTTAGGCTCAACTATTTTTTTAATTTTATCAACTCTTCCTTTTGCCTTTAATTTGTTATATATTAAAGCCCATACACAATCTAAATCCGAATCAATTTCACATTTACCAGAAATAGACCCACCACAAGGGCCATTCATCATTTTTTTAGGACAACGTGCAATAGGGCAAAAACTATCAAATTCATCTTGTATACACTCCCCACAAAGATCACATCTTTTTTCAAAATCACCAATTCTTTTAACCTCACCTAAGAAAAGAGTATCTGTACCAGAAAAAATATCAACATCTGATAAAATTTCTGAAACGGTTTGAACACCATTTCCACAAGCAAAAATAACTATTTTTTTTGCATTATTAATCTGCTCAGTATAACCCTTTAAAATACGTTTATCGTTTAATAAGTTACATGCTGGCTCTAAAATAACCCATCCTGTTATTATAACGCCTTCGTTTTCTAATTTTTCTTTTATCTCTTTAATTTCTTTTTCTCCACCCGTGTTGCATACTGTAGCACATTCACTGCAGCCAATCAAAAAAACTGGTTTTTTACCAATAAAATCTAGTACACATCTAAAATCTTTTTGTTTTGTAATTATCATACATTTAGATTATAAAAAAGCTAATTTAAGTATTTATCTTTTAATTTGGAATGGAAATCTCTATATAATAACCAATATTTACATTAATCAAAGTTTTTAATGTAACTGGGGATGATAATATATGTTAGACGATTTAAAACAGATAAATGATATAGACAAATCAAACATGTTTAAAGATTTAGAAAGCTTTCCTGAACAAATTGTCAAATCGGAAGAAATAGTAAAATCAATAGATATGCCCAGTCTATTTAAAGTTGATAATATAATCATAAGTGGTATGGGGGCATCTGCTATATCAGGAGATATTTTACAAGAACTCTTTAGAGAAAGAAGCGACATACCAATTTATGTAACACGTCAATATGATCTACCAAAATGGGTAAACAAAAACACTCTTGTACTATCACAAAGCTACTCCGGTAACACTGAAGAAACACTAAGTACATTTAAACATGCGTGTCAAAAACACTGCAAAATAATTGCTATTGCATCAGGTGGAAAACTAGAAGAATACTGTGAAAAAAGACAGATGCCATTCATAAAAATCCCTTCAGGTATACAGCCAAGAGCAGCAACAGGATATACTCTTTTTTCAGCAATATATGCACTTAAAAAAACAGGTTTAATCACCCATGATATACACACTGAAATACAAGAAACAATTGAAATTTTAAAAGATTTCAGAAAAAACAATAAGGTGGACGTAAAAGAAACAGAAAACTTTTCAAAACAACTTGCAAAAAAAATTCTTAATAGTATACCTCAGGTATATGGTTTTAATTTTTATACACCTATTGCCAAAAGATGGTGCACTCAATTTAACGAAAACAGTAAATTAATTTGCAGGTATGATGAAGTTTCAGAATCAAATCATAACGATATAGTTGGATGGTCTATGGATCCTGAAGTATCAAAAAAATTTATATGCATACTTTTCAGAGATTACGAGCAAGAATCAATATACATGGCGACTCGTCTTAACTTTATGAAAAAATTATTTGAGGATGTTGCAGGTAGTGTTATAGAAGTATCTGCAAAAGGAAAAAAACGTCTTGCCAAGATGATGTATATGATGTATCTTGGAGATTATGTAAGTTGTTACATAGCGGTACTTAGAAAAGTTGACCCATCTCCAGTAGAAGCTATAATTGAACTGAAAAATAAGTTGGCAAAAATCTAAAAACTGATAAATCACTTTAAAAGTAGTTTTTAAATATATACAATGTATTCAATTTATCAGAGGATGAGAGAAAAAAAATACATTTTAAAGTTAAGGGATATTATATGTTAGAAGAACCTGCCGAAAGATCTTTTCAAAAAGAAAACAAAACAAAGAGTACATATTCTTCAGACGATGGTAGATATAAAACACTTTTTGAGTCAATAAACGCAGCTGCATTTATAACTAATTTAGATGGAGAAATAATTGAGTCTAATCTTAAATCATGCGATCTTTTGGGTTATAATTGGGATGAATTAAATAAAATGACTCTTAAGTCTATTTTTCCTGAAACTGTTGAATGGGATCAACTTTTTGATGAAATTAAATCAA
>CAZKUB010000271.1:0-2162 GCA_964555835.1 uncultured Thermoplasmatales archaeon | reverse complement strand
ACTACTTTAATTCATCTTATCTATAATTCTAATGAAATTCAGGAGTATATTGAGAAAGAGTATTTCTCATATTTTGCAAATTCAGATGAAGTACAGTATATACTAGACAAACTTAATGACTTTTCTGAAGAAGCTTTTCAATCAAAGAATAGCGTAGTTACACAGGATAATCAATTTTATACTACGGGTATCAAAGATTTAAACAGCGAGCCCATCATCAATACAATGTTAAACTGTTATGGAATGGCTTCTATGAATTGTGTTATCGAAGAACTTGAAGAATTTACATTTCAGTCAGAGGTTTATCAATACGATGATTATGATCCTTTCGTGGTATTCTTGGTTCTTTTAGTCGGTCTTATCACATGGATTCCAGTGATAATACTTATTATCATATTTTCACCTTTAATCATACTTGGTGGTGGCGCTGTTGGATTCAAAACAGGGTGGAATAGACTCTTCTCTGGTGGCTATGATACAATCCCTCCATCCCCCCCAGATGAATGGCATCCCGGGTATTTGATAAATTCCGTTATAGAGTGGTTAATATTTGCAATTGCTCTTATGGCATATACTTGTATTTATTGGCCGACTAGTTTTACTAAAGTAGTTCTAAGAATACTACACTTAAAGGGCTTAATATAGATATAACTTAAAATCTAAGCTATTTTTTATTTTTTAACAATTTTCATCTTTTTTTGTAATCAGACTTACCAAAATAAGAACCACAACTGCTATCAACACAGCCCAAACGGCAGGTAAAAACCCAAAACCTGGTAGAACATTATACTGAAACAAAAACACAGAGGCTTCACCAATAATTATACTTGCAATACAACCATATTTCGTAGCTTTCTTCCAATACAAAACAGCAATAGCTGTAGGACATAAAACTGCAAGACCAGAAAACGTTGTTTTTACAAGGGTTCCCATAATACCAACATTTGGATCAAAACCTAAAACAACAAAAACTATTGCAAAAAACGTGAGCACCACAACAAGTAGTTTTGCAATATTTATCTCAGATAAACGTTTTTTTCTAAAAGGAATATCATGAGAAAGCATAGTAGACAGTGATAATAGTTGAGAATCAGCTGTAGACATAAGAGCTGCAAGGGCACCAATCATCACAAAAGAATATATCGGTGTAGCATATCTTTGAACCATCATAGGAAGAACACTATCCTCCGTGCCCGGAGTTATATCTGCAGCCAGCGGTGTTCCATGCGCCCAAACACCAATAAGTACGGGAAATAAAAACAAAAACGATACAACAATTGGATAAAAAACCATTGAAGTTTTTAATGCTTTTTCATTTTTTGCAGTGTAAAACCTTGAGAATATCTGTGGAAACATAGGATCTGCAAAAATCCAGAGAAACATAAAAGAAAACCAGATTTGAGGGATAAAATAATCATTACCCCCGGGTCTTGTAAAAAGCTCAGGCTTGGCATTAAACGCAGCAGTGTTTGCTGATTCAAATCCTCCAAGGTTTATTGCAATAAATACAACTGCAAGTGTAAGTGCTAAAATCATAAGTATGCCTTGTATTACATCGGTCCAACCAGAGCCACGCATGCCACCAGAGATAACATAAAACATAATCACAACCATTGTAACAATGGCACCTGCCTGCCATACAACCCCGGTCATATTCTCTATTAGAATACCTGCACCAATTGCTTGAGTTGCCAAATAAGGAATAGTAAATATTACCATAAAGCTCATAAAAAGCAGTCTTAAAGTGTTACTGTTCATTCTTTTTCCAATAAGCTCCGGGGGTGTGATATAGTCGTTTTCTTTGCCGTATTTCCATACCTTGCGGCCAATTACATAAAACATAATTGCCATGATAGCTGTTCCAAAACCCATTATTCCATATTGGCCAAGACCATACTTGTATGATGCGCCTGCAAACCCTAGAAATGTAAACGCTGAGAAGTTTGTAGCAATAAGCGTAAAAAACAAGATAATAGATCCGAAAGACCTGTTTGCAAGAAAATAATCTTGAGGAGTTTTTTTAGTAAGTCTATGTGCTATATAACCCAGAGATAGCAGTATTGTGAAATATAAAAGTATAATTACTATAAAAATCAGTTTTCATCCCTCCAGACATATTTTGCAATAATATAGAAGAAAACAAAGGTTGCCATGGTTAAAAA
>CAZKUB010000270.1:0-3460 GCA_964555835.1 uncultured Thermoplasmatales archaeon | reverse complement strand
TAAAAAAAATAGCTTTTGAAAAACCTGAGCTTATCAAAAACGAAATAAATCGTGAAGTTGGAAAAAAACTAGAAAAAAAACTTGGTAAAATAGTTTGTTTTGAAAAACCAACTATAATGATAATACTTGATACACAGTTTAATGTTGTAAATCTTCAGATAGCTTCTCTTTTTATATATGGTCGTTACAAAAAATACTGTCGAGATATCCCTCAAACCCGATGGTTTTGTAAGATATGTTATGGCAAAGGTTGCAGAAAATGCAAATACGCCGGAAAAATATATCATACCAGCGTTGAGGAAATGATAGCAGACATACTTTTAACAGAAACAAGAGCCGAAGACGAGGCATTTCATGGTGCGGGGCGGGAGGATATAGATGTAAAAATGCTTGGGACCGGTAGGCCTTTTGTAATTGAACTTAAAAATCCATTAAAAAGAAATATAGATCTCAAAAAGATGGAAGGACAAATCAATAAAAAAAATAAAGAAAAAATCGAAGTTTCAAATCTAAGGTTTTCAGAAAGAGAAGAAGTTATAAGAATTAAAAATGAAATTTTTTCAAAAATATACAGATTAGAACTTAAATGCAACAAAGTAATAAATAACGAAAAGTTTAAAAAGGTGATTTCTTCATTACAGGATACAAAGATAGGCCAGTTGACGCCATCTAGAGTAGCTCATCGACGAGCGGATATGGTTAGAGAAAAGCATATATATTCATGTCAAATCCAGTCGGTAGTTGGAAGTAGAGCTATGCTTACGTTGGAAACAGAATCTGGAACATACATCAAAGAACTAGTATCTGGTGACAACGGAAGAACTAAACCAAGCATAAGTGAATTAATCGGTTCACCCTGCAAAGTAACAAAGCTAGATGTTATCGAAGTCAAGGGGGAATAAGAAATGGTAAAGAGATCTAAAGGAATCAGAAGCAAAAGTAGAAAAATTCTAAGAAAAAAACCACGTGATAGAGGAATTAAATCAATTACAAAGTCTCTTCAGCAATTTGAAGAAGGAGAATCTGTAAATATAGTGATTGACCCAGCAGTACACAAAGGCATGCCGCATATAAGGTTTCATGGATATACTGGGAGAATAGAGGGAAAACAAGGTGAGTCATACTGTGTTGGAATCAATGATGGTAAGAAACATAAGATACTAGTCATTAAACCTGATCACTTAAGGAGAGTGCATTAAATTGAAATCAGATGAAGCAAGACCTGTTTCGCTTTCAGAAGTAAAAAATATTTTAAAAAAAATAGAAAAAGATCGAAAGGAATTAAATTATGAACAGAGGATTGCACTTGAGCATGCAAATATATTTGCAAAAATACCAATTAAAAAAGCAGAAGAGATGATAAAAGATCTTCTTAAAATTGATTTTATCCAAGAAATTCATGCTTATAAAATAGCAGATATACTGCCACAAACTCAAGATGATGTAAAAACAATCTTTGCAAAAGAAAGAATCACGCTTGATGAAAATAAAATAAAAAATATATTGGAGATTGTAAGAAAATATTATACAGAATAAGATATTGGGGGAATAA
Organism: uncultured Thermoplasmatales archaeon; assembly: GCA_964555835.1. Lineage (GTDB taxonomy): Archaea > Thermoplasmatota > E2 > DHVEG-1 > DHVEG-1 > CAZKUB01. The sequence goes on along the minus strand of CAZKUB010000270.1, from coordinate 1,908 downwards.
ATTGTGGAGGATTATGTTTACGTTTTAGATTATCTACCTAAGGGTCGAGGAGATTTGCCTCCGCATAAGAGACATCCAACAGTATATGCTATAGGTCAAAACCAATTTACATTACTTGAGCTTGTACCAAAAGACACAGCAAGTTTTGTGATAGGTGAAAAGATATATGTTGGAAAAGATTCAAATCTTAGGAAAAAAATTGCAAAAATCAAAGGTAGAATAAACTATGAAGATATGACATCAACTGCACATGGTGAAATGCCTTATGTTTTACTTGATGTTGTAAATGATAATTCCGAGCGTTTCTTAAAATTTTACAATGAAGCACCTGCTATTTCAACACGTTTTCATGTACTTGAGCTTTTACCAGGTCTTGGTAAAAAAATGATGCATGATATCCTTGAAGCACGTAAGAAAAAACTATTTGAAAGCTTTAAAGAAATGTGTGATAGAATAGATTTTTTAAGAGCACCTGATAAACTTATTGCAAAAAGAATTGAATTGGAGCTTACAGATCCTACTCAAAAATACAGGTTATTTACAAGACCGCCAATTACGAAAAGTAATTATTAAAAATATTTTTATGAAATCTAAACTTGGTCAAAATTTTTTAATTGATATAAATACTGCAAAAAGAGAAGTAGAATATGCAGAGATTAATAAAGGAGATATTGTACTTGAAATAGGACCTGGAAAAGGTATATTGACAAAACTTTTAGCAGAAAAAGCAAAAAAGGTAATAGCCGTTGAAATTGATAAAAAACTTGTAGAATATCTAAAGGATATAATGCCAGATAATGTTGAAATAATAAATAACGATATTTTAAAAGTTCACCTTAAAGATATAGCGGGTTTTAATAAAATTGTTTCAAATATACCTTATCAAATTTCTTCGCCTTTTATCTTTAAAATTCTGGATTACAACTTTGATTCAGCAGTACTTATACTTCAGAAAGAATTTGCACAAAGACTCGTAGCAGAGCCCAATGATAAGAATTACTCTCGTTTATCAGTATCTGTTTTTTATGAGGCATATTGCCATTTTCTTGAAACTGTTCCTAAAACTCGTTTTAAACCACAACCTAAAGTTGATTCTGCAATGGTAAAAATTATTCCAAGAAAATACAAACCATTTGAGTTAACTGATAAAGAATTCTTTTTAAAACTTATCCGGGATCTCTTTAGTAATAGACGTAAAAAGATTAAAACTATTATCAAAAACAAATACAAAATATATGGTGAAAAACTACCTTTTTTAGATTATCGCGTTGAGGAACTTAGTCCTAAAGAAATAGGAATATTGAGTAACAAATTAAAAAAAATACTGTAAAAATAACTGTTTTGTAATTGTAGCAACTATGGCATTTTTACCCAACAACTTTAAATATAAGTTTTATTAAAAGTATAACATAACGGATGATTAAGTGATGGAATGATAGATATGGATAAAAAATTAATGATTGTAGATGATGATCCAGACATTCTTATTAGTATCAGGAAAATATTTGAAAAAGAGGGTTATGAAGTTTTTACTGTTGACAGTGGTATGGATTGTATAAAAGAACTTGAACGAGGGTTCAAAGGCGTTATTCTTATGGATATTATGATGCCTTTTATGGATGGCTGGGATACTATATATGAAATAAAAAACAAAGGACTTGCAAAAAATGTTATAATATCGATTCTTACTGCAAAAGGCACACCTGATCATGATAAGATTAAGGGTTTACAACCTTATATTCATGATTATATTACAAAACCATTTGATGTTAAAAGTCTTATCTCAAATATAAATAATATGATTTCTTCATAATATAATTAGATTCTCTCCTTCTCTCTCCCCTCCTCTCTCTTTTTTTTTATTTTTTTATTATTAAAAGCAAGTATTTAAATAATATTTTTAGATTT
>CAZKUB010000269.1:0-2808 GCA_964555835.1 uncultured Thermoplasmatales archaeon | reverse complement strand
TCTTGCAAACTTAGATTATTACTTGATGTAATTAAATTAAAAGTCTTCAAAAGTTGCTTATATAAAAGCTGTAGCGTTGCGAAGTGGGTTAAGTCTGCTGCAAACATCTCACTAGACTCTACTTGTTCTAAAAAGCGTTTTTTGGCCTCAATTGTGTCTGATAAAGCAAGTTCTAAATTCAAGACCTGTTTTTTAAAGCGCCCTTCTTCATCCACACTTGCTAGTGCTTCAATACTTTCAGTATTTTCAATATTTAGATTATAAAACTCAATGATTTGTTGTTTTTTAAAGCCACGGGTTTCATTCATGGTTTTTCGAGGCTTATTAGCAAGTGCTTTAAGCTCACTTGCTGTCATTGAAAGTTCAGCTTTACTTATAAGCCCTGCCTCAAAGCTCACTACAGCATTTTTTAGAGTACGAAGCTCTCGCTTTGCACTTAAATCAAGAATCTCATCAGCATAATCCAGTTTTATGCCATCATGCAGTGCAAGGAGCGCGAAACTTTGATAAAAATCATTAAAGCTCCTATTCTTAGCAATAGTCACAGACAGACATAAACGCTCATAATCAGCATTCATGATGATGCGTTCTCCACTATCATTAATATTCATCAACGATAAATCATGTGCATGAGTGGTCGACCACTTTGAGGCAATAACAGAAGCTTGAGTTGGCTTATCAGCAAATCTCTTTTCACAAAACACATGCAATAGGTCAATGTTTCGAACTCTACCCAACGCTTGCATGCAATCATTAGCAGTATTAACGTTCGCTGAAAACACTCCTCCTACAAAATCAAAATGGTTATTATCAAGTGAAACCCCAGTACTTACAGATGGTGTACAGACAATATAATCATATTTTTGGGATTCTTTATTTACATCAGAGAAAAAAGCTTTATTAGCTTTATCCCCTGTATTATCACTAGAGATATAAAGCCCTTTCTTATCAGGGAAAGCCACTTCAAGTGTTGAAAAGCTTTTATAAGCATTTTTTTTGGAGTTAAAGGCAAGATAGACATTTTGATTCATTTCTAATGCTTGCATTGCAGACATCAGAATGTTTTCACCACTTTCATGAAAAAGAATGGTTTTTTCATCTTCATGGGTATGTTCGTTAAAATGTACGGTTACTGGCATGAGAGGTACTGTATGCCTAATAAACTCCACAGTGATTTTTGATAAATGCGCATCAAGACAAATAACAGTTTTAGCATTTTGGATTAAGTACTGAAGAACGGAGAATACCAAAGGCTTTTGTTCTATATGGCTTGTAAGGCGTGATAAGACCTGCTCTATTTCGTCAATGATAACGATATCGTAGTTTGGGATAGAACAAACTGATGTGAGCTTTCCTAAAGAGTTTAGGCAAATACTCAACCTATTTTCCATTTGCAAGTCATACTCATCGCAATCATTGTAAGAACAAAGTCCTAGACGCTGAGCCGCACTTTCTACAAGAGAAATCAAATGGGTTGTAAAAAGCACAGACTTATCAGGGTTTTTCTTAACAAGCTCTTCAACAACGGCGGTTTTGCCTGTGCCAATGGCCGAGCGCACCAAGTGCACCCCTTCTGTGAAATCCACATCTTTTATAAAACGAGATTTGTAGTTAATTTTTTTGCCAGAAGTAAAGTTTTGAGGAGACACCACACCATGAGTATTGTTGTGATACTTTGCAAGCTCATGGGTGAGTGCAAGCTTAATATCAGGCTTTCTAGGCACAGTCTTTGCGATAACATCAAGACCTACAAGATTGTGTAAATCGTTAAAGTCAGTAGCATCTTTGATTTTATTGTCTGAAACTTCTGAAAAATCCGGTGTACATACAAGAGCATTCCTGAGCTTAAAAGCAGCACTATTGGCTTGAATAAGACCTGTATTACCAATCACTTTACCGCGAGGGTTCTTCTTGTCTGCTTTTTGCCAGTCATTATCAGCCCAAAAGATGATTTGGGTTTTGGGGTACTGAGCTTTAAGGATACGGGCTGCTGGTAACAGGTTAAAAGCATCGAGTGCTGAAAACACAGGCTCCCCAATAGCCAAGTGAATAGAGGCCGCAGTTGCCACCCCTTCTGCTATGTGAATGGTGGTTAGACGACTTGGTAGTTCCTCTTCGCCTATTAAAACAAAGCGCCCTTTTTTGGCAAGTCCTTTAGAAAATAGTTTTCGACCATCGTTATAAATAGTTTGTAGACCACAATATTTACCATCAAAGTCTTTAAGCTCTACAGCTACAAAGTCTTTACCAAAACGAATGCCTGGGATGAATTTATCTTTTAAGCCTTTACGATTTAGATAATGGCTAACGCCAATAGGTGCTAAATCTATCCAGCGTGCGTAATCACGGGCTAACCAATCAATAGGTGCTGGTTTTGTCTCAACGGGCGCAGGTGCTGGTTTTTTAGGAGGAACTATAGGTTTATAAACACCCTCTCTGCCCTGCTTCCATAATTCTTTGATAACTTCTTTGGATTTGAAATGTTCGGAATATCCGCCATGTCTAAACGAATAGTAGGTTAGTTTTAGATAAGGCACACCATGAGTGTTTCTTTCTAGGATGCCCCTATAGCTTTGCTTTCGAGCAGGTTTATCTATGTAGTGCCATCGGTTGTCGAGGATTAGATCTGTAACAGGTGCTTTTAGATCTTCTCCTTGCTCATTAATGAAATCTAGACCGGCATTTAGTAAGCTTGACTCTATCTGTGATTGGTTTTGTAGCACCCAATCTAAGAAAGATAATTGTTTTGGTTGCTTCTTTTCTTTATCTTTTTCTTCTAAAAAAAGCATAATAATATCCCTATCATCA
>CAZKUB010000268.1:0-2280 GCA_964555835.1 uncultured Thermoplasmatales archaeon | reverse complement strand
CAATCTTGATATAGTTGCCTTTTATGTCTTTTTGGTAAAACTCCTGCTTTAGATTATAGCCTGTTGCTGTTTTTCTGTGAAGTTCTTTCCTTATATATTCAAGATTATTATATGTTCTCCTGTCTATGAAATCAGCTTCGTATACCCCTTGGGAGTTCCAACTAATTGGAATAAATCTATCTGCTGGCACTAGGTCGATACATATTTTTTCATCTTTAGTGTAGGGTTTTAAAGCACCTCCACCCATAGCAAGAACCTTTTCGCTAAATTGCTTTATATTTAGATTCCAGCCACTTCTGTCAAATATATCCTTTACATCTTGGCTTGCCTGCATTTCTGGGGTTTCAGAATACATGAGATCGGATAGCTCAGAACAAACAAGCTTTGCACCTTTCAATGACTTCCTAACTCTGGTTTTTTTGTCCCCTTGCAGTGTAGGATAAGAATATTCACCCCATGGTAGATTGTGTCCATTGTAGATGTTTTTCCATAACTCTATATTTGGATCAGTTACTATTACTGTACTCATGATATAAACTCCTTCATCTTGCTTTCTAAACTATACTCTAAACTGTCCAGACTGTCTATATTGCTAGTTCCATTGTCCAGCCTTTCCAGTTTATCGCTCTTTTTATCCCATACAGCAGATTGTACGGCTCTTATTGTGTGCTTGCATTTTCGCATAAACAAGAATCTTTTTTGGCTCATTAGTAAGTCTAATAGTCTAATTCTGTCAACTATAGGCTTTTTGAGTGAGTTCCTAACATTTACAAGCCCCATGTTTCTAATAGACTTCAATATTAATTGCTCGGCTGAATCTACAAAAACATCTGTAACTACATAATCGTTTTTAAGTTTGACTATAAAGTTTTTATATTTTCCTTTTATAGTTTCCACGTCTGTATTCTCTGTGTCATATACTTCACCTAGAGCTATTGCTGATAGCCTTTTTATAGCCCTATTGTCTTTTAGAAATTCCTGCATATAAAAAAGAGTAGCGTTAAAAGTAGTAGCTGAACCGTTTCCCCCAATGTCAACTCCTACTTGAATAAATAAAGGCTTTATGTCCTTTGGTAGTTCATCAATAATTAAGGATTCGTCAAAACTAGGATAGCAAGCTCCGTCGGGAGACACCCTTAGACCTAATATAAACTTCTTGTAAAATAGCCCACTATACTGTAATTCTAGTTCTTTCTTTCGTTCTTCGGTCATAGCTGGATTGTCGTCTAGGTCAAAATGAAACCATTTATACCCTGCCGGTTGCTCTTTGTCGTACTTGTCAAGGTAATCGGCATATATCCAGTGTGCCGGAACGTCTGGGTTTAAGCTCCACATATGTCTTCTATCTTTTGATACTGCAGTTCGGTTAAAAGATTCTGCTATAGAGTTAGGGTGGCATTGGTTGGCTTCATCTATTAAAACCCCTCCTGCTGTAATCCCTCTAAATATTTTGTATGAAGATACATTTTGACCACCGAACATATATATTTTTTTATCTGTTCCCTTTAAGTGAAGATAGTCATATCCTTTTGAGTCTTTTTTTTCGATTAGATTGTTAGCTGATAATTGGATTAGTCCATAATCACCATCAATAACGTTCCTTTTAAGTGATCCTACTGTAACGCCTATCATGATAAAAAGATTGTCTGGTGATTCTACTACATAGTTTAGAAAATGCCAATTAAGGGTCAATGTTTTAGAACTTCTTACGCTTCCCTCTAGCACCAGTAAGAATCCTTTATGCTTTAATACTTCTAAGGATTTGGGCTTAAACGCCAATATATCAATCATTGTTACCTTTTAATGCTTTTGCTATTGCTGATAGTCCATCTATTAGATTATCTTTGTCCTCTTCATCTTTTATTTTATCTCTCCATAGCTTAGGCTGTCGGTTCTTTAGCCAAAATATCTGTGCTGTTGTGTCTGCCGGAATTTCTTTTATTTTTTTTGTTTCTGTTTCATCGGGCATTATAGTTATTTCTGTTATTGTTTGACCTGTTGCTCTTGTGTAAAGTGAGTGAACTACGTGGCAATCTGCTAGTTCTTTTCCACTTTTTAAAGACTCCGAAATCCCTTCTTTATCGTGCTTCCAAAGGTTTAAAGTTGATTCAGATACACCAAAAAATTTAGCTAATTCCTTATCCGTATAACCTAATAAACAAAGTTCTCTTGCCTGCTTGTTGTATATGGATTTATAGGCTGATGGTCTTCCACCTTTGTTAACTACTTTCTTTCTTGGCATACATCTATATTACCCCCTTATTCCCATATAGTCAAGAA
>CAZKUB010000267.1:0-2378 GCA_964555835.1 uncultured Thermoplasmatales archaeon | reverse complement strand
TCGCATGGCCTAGAAAAAAACGGAGGAGAAAAAAATATGGTTAGGAATACCTCCTGTTATTATGTAGAAGGGCCCTATTGCAAATCCGGTAGCGTCGTGGGTAACTGTGATGGTCTCACCATGTATTTCAATCAGCACATTCACTACTATCTCTATTTTTCCAAAGTGTGGTCTAGGCAGTAGTTTTTCGGATGTTGTAAGTCCTATAATCATTGATTTTCCAGGCTCTAGTTGTTTTGCTGTAAAGCTTGGGCATGTCTCCATGTATGCATCTATTCTATTTAGTATACCACCTTGTATAGTTATGTTCCATCCATGGATGATAACATCTTTTACTTCTTTTCCGTTAGTTATCAATGCACCTATTGAGTTTCTTCTGTTAAACCTGCGGAAGTCTATTCTAACACCTAAATTAATTGATTTTTTAGTTGCTGTTATTCCTGCAGTATCATGATCTTCATAGATTATAGACTCATTATTATTGCCACATATTTGGGATAATTTTATCCAGGCCTCATTATAGAGTATGCTTTGACATGCTCCTATTGTGTAACCTTCCACATATGCATCAAATGTTATAATTAGTATTTCTTCATCTTTTAGTTCATCTGTTAAATTCCACCAAATTGTTTTTAAATCCTCTGATACACCTGTTGGTTTTATGTTTGCACTATCTTTTACGTATAAAAGTATACACGGTAGAACATCTTTGATGCGAATATCGTTTATTAATGCTTCCTCATGGTATCTAAGCTCAAGTTTGAATTGAATTTTTTCTCCTTGATATGTTTCTACTAAATCAGCCCAGGCCGTTCCATCCCATACTTTTTTATCAAATGTTGATTCAGGTCTGGTACAATCAATTGATGCGTTGTCTTCACCTGTGAAGCTCGTTCCGCCAGGTCCTTCACAGCCCCATGCTGTAACATATGCCCAGTTTTCACTAATTTCTTCGCAATATTGATATACATATGTATCAAATTCGATAGTTAAACTCTGATCACCTTCTAAGACTAGAGCAGCGGTATTAACCCATTTCCAGTCAATCTGTCCATTATGTATCTCTATAATTGGATTATCTGCATAACTAGCTGTTGACGTAATTATAGTACTACCTTCGATGTATTGGAGACAGCATGGCAATACGTCTTCAACTATCATATTTAGAATTTGAAATTCAGTGCCACAATCCTCATAATTAATTGTTATTCTAAATTTAACGATATCCTTTAAAATGAGTCCATCAATGTATTCTGTCCAATTAGCTTCATCCCATACTTCTTTTATAACTTCAATTCCAGGGACACACGGTGGTTCTTCTTCAATAAGAACAGTTGCATAACTATCTCCCTCAAGATCATATGTTCCACATCTTTTTGCAGTAACAATAACATGATTTATATTGGTAATATCCTCCCCAACTGTTGCATTAAACTCGATGGTTTTATTTTGACCATTATACAATTTTTGCTCACCAAAATCCCACCAGACGAGTTTATTATCAGAAGAAACGCCTGAGGGGGCTATGTTTGCGCCTCCAGCATATACAAGACTATCGCCAAGAATGTCTGTAATATTAATGTTTTTAGCATAATATGCTCCAAAGTATGTTGCTACTATTCTAAAACGAACTGTATCCCCTGGCCCGGCATAGATTTCTTTTACCCATTCTTCACCACTATACACAGTTTTATTTACATCTCCAAAATCATAAAATTCTTCAGAGTTATATTCAGGGTTACATCCTTCGCCTGCTACTGTTCCAGCCATAAAGCTTGAAGCGACAATCAATAGCGTCATTATAATGCTTATTTTAACTTTTTTATTCATTTCGTATTATTCCCCCATAACATTATGGTTTTTACTCGATACGTTATTTGATACATTTATATATAACATGGTATATAAATGTTGCTATTTTTAAATTTATATATAATAATCCTCAACATAGTTAATTAACAAATTTATGTACAACACAAGATATGAATATATCTAATCCTTAAGTTTTATATCAAACAAGACAACATCATTTTAGAATTATTTTAAGGTAGCGATTTTTTCATACTCCTAAATATTTTCAATTATAATAATAAAAAGAATAAAAATAAAAAACCCCCTAAACAACAACCTTGCTTGATAACTTATAATTTTTGATATATTGCTCAAAAAGAATTGATAATCAAGCTTTCATCTTCAAAGTTGTAATGATATTTAATATTAAACCGGCAAAAATCATCAAATGCTTTCATAGTAAGTATAGTAAAATTAATACAGAGATTTTGCTGTAATCATATATGTTGCTTCTATTTTTACCAGCTTTTTGCAAAACCCGCAGTTTATTGTTATGAATAATCCAATATAATTCTAGATCCAATTTT
>CAZKUB010000266.1:0-2129 GCA_964555835.1 uncultured Thermoplasmatales archaeon | reverse complement strand
TGAGCCTAATACTGGTGATCTCACACCATTAGGTGAGATTTGGTGAGATATAACAAATAGTTCAACGGGGACAATAACATTTACCATAACCACCACAGAAGATTGAGATAATTACGTTGGATGAGACGTTAGCACAAAAGTAGATCCGTCATCATTTGACATTACTTGACAAACTTTATAATAGTTATATATAAAAAAATAGGAGAATAAAAATGGAAGGAACTAACACAAATACAAGAAGTGCATGAGAAGTTGCAAATATGTCTATAGCAGCAGGATGCGAAGCGAGATATATCGACTCAGGAGAGGGTAATGTTACAGGAAGTTATTTTGCCGTAATGGTAATAAATGATACTGTATTTACAGAGCTAAAAGATTCAAATAATGAAATAAGTTCAACAGAAAATTTAGCAGATGATCAATTCAGCGAAATAACAGTTCCAGCAGGCATCGTTCTTTACGGAACGTTTACCTCAATAACGGTTTCATCAGGACTGGTTTGTGCCTATAAGGCTGATTAAATCATTCCAGCGAATAAGTCATCCATTAAGATGAATAATCTCACTATCTCTATGGTCAATCTTGATGTGGATGCTCTAACTCCTTCCTGTGGTTTCATACTCTCTATTGAAATTCTTATCACCAGGTGCCCAGTGAGTATCGGAAACTTCACTTACTATTGAGAATCCCATGTAATCTGTTAGCATTTTTTTGCTAACCGTTCTTTCCTCACCATTGAGGGGTTTAACTACCATACAAGCTCCGCAGTCGCAGAGCATTTCGACTTCCTCTCCCTTCAGATATAACTTTTTGTTTTCTCTCATTTCAATTCTCCTTTTATTATTTATGTGCCAACAATACCTATCGGGTTAAGTATGTCAAGAATTATTTTTCACAAAAATATATATTTATTTTTTGCGGAGAGGTAAGTTATTAAAGAGTGGTAAGTTAGAGGCTAAAACTTTTTTTTATTCAATTTAGATATTTTCCAGAAAATCGGTTCTGCTCCCACGAGATAAATTCATACTGGAGCATACAATTAGACTGGAAACGCTATCCTATAAATCAGATAACAGCTTGAAAATATCCTCTATCCTATCGCTTTTCCAATCTCCCCATTTAGTAGTGATCCTGTACATCCACCCTGATTTTCTTTTCTGCTTTCTGAGTGTAACGAAATATCCATTGTATTGATAACATCTAATCCTCAAATCTTCCTGGTGAGTCTTTAATGGTGCGGATTCCATTTTGCATTCACAAAACCAGTTCGCTGTTCTGGTCATGATAATAGCATCACAAATTCTTTTAACCTCTCGATGCTTTTTCCGGTTGTTTTTGTTTATGGATTTTGTGTCTAATATTTTGATATACTGACATCCAAATAAAGGTGCTATCCTCTCTAATTCCTTCTCAAAATCAGCTTCTGGTTTATTATTCATTTTTCGCCTTCAGGATAAGTAGTCTTTCTGCTTCCTCTCTGGTTTCTGCTTCAACCGGAGAAATGTACCTGGTAACAAAAGGTGAATCTCTCTCGATTGTAGATTCATCTCCCCATAATATCTTGATAATCAACTGTCCATTCGTGTGAATATAAGCGTCCCATTTCATAATTGCTCCTTTATATTTTTAGGTAAATCTGACTATTATTTTTGATTCTTTCTATTGCATTATCAAAGTATTTCTTATCGAGTTCGCACCCGTCCATTTCAAATCCCATATCGAGGCAGGCACAGGCAGAAGAGAATGACCCGCCATGCGAATCAAATATTTTGTCATTAGGTTTGGCATAGTTGGTGAGAAGCCATCTGTAGAGGGCAATAGGTTTTTGGGTGGGGTGGATTTTACCGGAATATCTGTTATCAAATCTAAACATTCTTGCTGGTCTATTAAAAGAAGTCCACGCCAATTCAAACTGACTAAAATTTTCCCAAGGCTGTTCTTTGTCCCAACAAATCATTCCTCTTGCCGGAGGTAGGGGAAAGTAATTACCTCCCCATATAATCTGATTTTGTGATACCCTAAACAATTCCTTAAAATATTGATCATTAGGGGCATTATCCCATTTAGTATTTCCTGTATTTAAAATTCGTGATTTTAATTTTCCAGCACCGTTTAGTGAGCGGTTAGAG
>CAZKUB010000265.1:0-5593 GCA_964555835.1 uncultured Thermoplasmatales archaeon | reverse complement strand
GCCATTGCTCGTGGGAAAAAAACAATCACAATGGGTACGTTTGGAACTATAGGCGGCTCGCTTTCTTATATATCACAATACTTTGATGTTAAATGTGTTTTTTATGTTCCAAATAAAAAAATAATTTCAAGAAAAAAATTATTTACACATAAAAACGTAAAAATAATAGAATATGGAAAAACATATCAAGACTGTGTAAAGGAAAGTAAAAGAGTTGCAAAAGAAAAAAAATGGTATGATGCAAACTTTGGTGAAGCAAACAGCCTAATGAACATGTATGCTTTTTCATATATTGCAAAAGAGATAAATCATCAGATAAATGATAAAATAGATACAGTTTTTTGTCAAACTTTCAACGGCTCGTCAATATCTGGTTTACACTTAGGATTTAAAGAATTGTGGGTAAACGAAGAAATAGATTACCTTCCTCAGATATGGGTAGCAAGTACAGATAACGGAAATGCAATTATTGAATCCTATAAAAAAAATAGCAGAAAAATTCTAGTTCTTACAAAAGAAAACTTACATAAAACAAAACTAAGCAGACACATGATAAACCCTGATTGTCTAAACGGCCAAGATGCTCTAAACGCAATACATGATACAAATGGAGTTGCAATAGGTGTTGCAGATTCTGAGTTAGAAAAATACAGTAAAAAACTAAAGCAATCTGAGAATATAAAAATAACAATTCCAAATTCATATCCAATAGCTGCTTTTATAAAAAAAGTGAAACAAGGTAAAATAAAAAATGGAAACCATGTTATAATACTTGACGACGGCACAATAGAGCTAGATGTAAGAGAACTAGAAAAAAAAGATTTGAATATATCATATAAAAAATTCTTAGAAAACCTTGACTCCTGGCTTTTAGATTTCAGCGATCCTCTTGAAGAGATGAAAGAGGCAGTTGAAAACGCATTTGAAAAAGGATTTGTAATAGGCGCATTTGACCGTAAAACAATTGTCGGAGTTGCAATTCTTTCAAAAATGCAGTTTGACTTTTTTTTCCCTACATATCATTTATCTTATATTGCTACAAAAAAAGATGTAAAAGGAAGAGGTATTGCAACACAGCTTCTAAAAAAAGCAATAGAAGTATCCAAAGGCGAGTTAACTCTTCATGTTGAAATAAACAATAAAAGAGCAATAAAACTATATGAAAAAATGGGATTACGTAAAAAATACTACAGAATGCAATATGCTGGAGAGGAGCATGAAAAAAGAATTTCTAAATAAAAGTGAAGAAAAAGATCTGATAACGCTTACTAAAGAGTTAATAAAAATACCAAGCTCTGTAGCAGATGGAAAAGAAATATATGAATTTGTCTACAAGTATCTTAAAAAAAGAAAATTTGACATTAAATTTCAGGAAACAAAAAATCCTTACATGAAGTATCAAGATTTTTCAAATCTTTATTTAAAAATAGGAAATGGAAATGGACCTAAAATAATGCTAAATGGTCATCTAGATACTGTAACAGTGGATAAAAGACACAGCTGGAAACATCCACCTTATTCTGCAGTAGAAGAAAACGGGAGAATATATGGACGTGGATCTGCAGATATGAAAGCAGGATGCGCATCAATTATACAGACAATTATTTCTTTAACTAAAAGAAAAAAAGAAATAAACGGAGAAATATTTCTAAGCCTGGTTTTTGGTGAAGAAGCACCATTTTCACTTGGGGCAGATACTCTTTTAAAAGAATTCAATTTCAAAGATTATAATCTAATAATAGTCCCAGAGCCAACACCTCTGCTCACACACAGCGATTATTGTTTTACACATGGAAAGATACATAAATCAAAATTTCCAGTACCTGTAATTGGTGCTGAGGGGAGAGCATTATTTATTTTAGAGTTCTTTGGAAAAGCAGCACATGCCTCACATCCCTCATCAGGAATAAATGCATTACATGACGCTGCAACACTTATATCAGAATTAGCTCGTTTTGACATATTTACACATATCAAAAGAGGGAGAGGACATTACGTAGTATTAGATATAGATGGAGGAGATCAATCATTTACAGTTCCAAGCTATTGCAAGATATTTATCAACAGACAAGTAATGCTAGGTGAAACTGCAAAAAGTGTAGAAAGGGAACTTAAAAAAATTGTAAAAGCATTACGACTGAAATCAAAAGTAAAAATATACAGAAAACAAGCACCTGGACCTGAACTTGAATACAAACCTTATCTTTTTAAAGAAGACAAATACATCGATCTTTTCATAGAAAAACTAATAGATGCTGAAAAAAAGATACACGATGAAAAAAAAGATTTAAGACTCTGCAAGTTTTCAACAAAAAGCGTCGGAGATTTCAACCTTTTTGGAACAAGAACAAAAATTCCAACATTAATATTTGGACCAGGTGGTGGAAATATACATGCACCTAACGAATATGTAAATAAAGAAGAAGTAATAGAAACCAGCAACTACTTACTTAACTATTTAATGGAGGTATATCGATAAACTCAAGATACCCTCAGCTTTTGATAAATACAAAAAAAATAAGACACAACACTAAAACAATAGTAGAAATTTCTAAAAAAGTAGACATAACTATTTTTGGAGTTACAAAAGCCACCTGTGGAGATACAAAAATAGCAGAAGAGATGATAAAAGGTGGAGTAGCAGGCATTGCTGATTCAAGGCTAGACAACATAAAAGAAATGACAAAAAAAAAAATATGTACAGATTTTATGCATCTTAGAACACCGATGTCTACAGAAATAAAAGACGTGGTAAAATATGCAGATATCTCACTTAACACAGAAACAAAAATAATACAAAAATTATCTGAAGGAGCAGTTAAACAAGGGAAAAAACATAAGATAATTTTAATGGTAGAAATGGGTGATTTACGGGAAGGAATACCTCCTAAAGAGTTAGATGACGTAATCCAAAAAATAAAAAAATTAGCAGGGGTAAAAATCTATGGAATAGGTATGAATCTTGCATGTTTCGGAGGGGTTGTACCAACACAGGAAAAAATAAGTAAATTTTTAGAAATAGTTGAAAAAACAGAAAAAAAACATAACATAAATTTTGAAATGATAAGCGGTGGAAACTCAGCAAACATACCCTTGCTTTTAGAAAAAAGTAAAAAAACAAAAATAAATAATTTAAGAATAGGAGAAGCAATACTTTTAGGCCTTGAAACAGTTAATAGAACAGCAATTCCAGATACATATCAAGATGCATTTATTTTAGAAGCAGAAATCATTGAATATAAACAAAAAGAATCCAAACCATGTGGTAAAATCACGCAGAATGCTTTTGGCGAAACACCAGAATATGAAGATATCGGAAAAATAAACAGAGCAATTATCGCAGTTGGAAAACAAGACACGATACCTAATGATTTAATACCACTTGACAAGGACATAGAAATACTTGGAAGCAGCAGCGATCATATCCTACTTCATTTAAAAAATAATAAATACAGCGTAGGAGACATTGTAAAATTCAAACCGCGATATGGCGCACTAGTGGGTCTTTACACAAGTAAATATGTAACAAAAAAATACATTTAAAAACAATATAATTAATGAACTGTAAAATAAGAGTGAGGGAAATAAACATGACAGAAGAGGAGCTAATAATTGATGTTAGAACACGTGAAGAATACGCAAGAGAGCATATAGACAAAGCAATAAACATTAATCTTCATGACTTTGAATTCTACATAGATTTTTTAAAAGATAAAAAAGCAAAAGTATACTGCAACACCGGTACAAGAGCAGGAATTGCCAAAAAAATACTTGAAAAAGAAAAAATAGATGTAGAAATTTTAAAAGGAGATTTATACAAGGATTACAAATGGATAAAAAGAGGGATAATCAGTGCTGTAAACTACTTGGAGGTAAAACCAGAAAAAGAAGAAAAATTCCAAGAAAACATAAAGAAACTCTGTCAAAAAACAAACGAAGTAAAAGGATTTCTGGGTTCTAAACTTCTAAGAAGTTCAGGTGTATCCGGAATTGGAAGCTTTATAAAAAGTGATTTAAAAGAAACTGATTTCAAACCTTTAAAATACATAATTATAACATACTGGACAGATAAAGAATCACATGAAAAATCACATGAGCTAGAATTTTTCAAAGAAATATATGACAAACTACCAGAGTACTCAACTAGAATCCCTTATGAAGAATTCTACAACATCTTAAAGTAAAACAAGAAAACAGTTTTTTCTTATTCTAATATTTCATCAAATTTAAAATCATCCCATTTCTTAAGACCAAGTAATATTTTAAGCTCAACAGGTGTAATAATTGGAATTTTGTATTGCATATAATCATCAATTGCAATACGCGGGCAAGAAGTAGATATAAAACAGTCAACCCCTCTAATGCCTTCAAGATAAAACGATGAAAAATAACTCATAGCGAAAATAATTGCTTTTCTATCCTTTGACTCAATAATTCTTTTGATATCCTCTGCAAGATCCATTCTTCTCTGACCTTTTTTCAAACCAACAAGTATACCAAAAGTCCTTGCATCTCTACTACTTGCAATCGCACCATACCTCTGCTTTAAAACCATATCCTTCAGCTCATCAATTTCCTCTTTTTTAACTTCAAATGTATATGGATCTACGGAAACAACTGGTTTTTTAGTACTAAGAATAAGCCCCATTGCATGAAACGTACCACTACCAATAAACAAAAACATATCTACATCATCTTTAATCGTGTTTGCAGAAGAAAAATTACAGCCAAGAATCTGCCCTTTTGCATCAATTCTTCTGTCACCCTCACTGACAAACACTTCGAAATCCTGTTTAGATAAAGCTTCTTCAACAACCGTTATAAGATTGACATGCTGAGCTGTTGTAACCAACCCTATCTTTCTAGAATCAAGCTTTGGAATTATTTTTTTAACAAGTTTTTCAACGTCAAAATCAACAAAAGCATTAACAAACAAAGTAGGTGGAGACATATCTTTTAAACTAGGAATGGGAAGATGACCGATTTGTACAATAAAATCAACACCAATATCCCTAATATCTGAACAAACTACATCACAAGCTCCAAAACAAGGATCTGCAAAAACAATAAACTCTGCATCCACTTTTTTTTCTAAAAAACTTACAAAATCTAATGAATAAGTTTTAAGACCTTCCGGTATTTGTAGTAATATTTTTTTATAGTTTTTTTCTTTGATTTTTTGTACTACTTCTTCAAGATTTATATCATAACAAGAAACTTTCAAAAAATATCACTTCTCCTCAAAAACTTTTTCAAAAACCTTTGAAAAAATATCCATCTGATATTTAGATGAAGAATTTGAAACATCAATTTTTACATGGTTTTCATCAGAGCCAGGTATTTCAAATGAATCTTTTTGTTTGACATAAATCTCCCAGCGCCCATCAGAAATAGATTTCTTTTTAACACGACTTTCCAGATACTTTTTAACGTTTTCTTCAGATGTATTACAATGAAGAGCTAAAAAATTTGCATTGTTTTTAAATGCAGTTTCTTCTGCTTTTTCTCTAAGATTTTTTGTTTTAAAAGTTGCATCTAAAACAACGTTTCTACCTTGACTCAAAAAGGCAGCTGCTTTTTCAAATATTTTTGT
>CAZKUB010000264.1:0-4925 GCA_964555835.1 uncultured Thermoplasmatales archaeon | reverse complement strand
TTTATAAAATGGGATGTACATGGGATGCAGAATACGTATCAATTTGAATTATAAAAATAAATTTATTATCTCTTCTTTGCTAGTTTTAGTATATCTTTATTATCTTTTTGAGGTTTTTATGAATGAAGGATGAACCGGCGATTGTCAAAGAATTAAAACAAGCCGAGAAACTTGGCCTTCTTAAATCTGAGTCACAAGGTAATTTGGATTATGTTGAAAAAGAAGAATGCTTAGAAGATGATGAGGATATAAACTATTTTGCTGGTGGTTATAAAGATTTACCTGATGAGATGGGACTTGCAAGTCTGGAAGTAAATTATAAAACAATTTTTGAAAATTATGCTATAGCAATTACCCTTGCTGATGAAAAAGAAAGAATTGTTTCATGGAATAAATACGCTGAAAAGCTTTTAAATATGGATGAAAAAGATCTGTTTTTAAGAAATGTTAAAACGTTGTATCCTGAAGAAGAATGGAAGAAAATCCGAGAAAAAAACATCCGGCAGAAAGGCATGAAATATAAAATGGAAACACAGATGATACGTAAAAACAAAAAACCGTTAGATGTCGAAATCTCGCTCTGTGTATTAAAAGGGTTACAAGGAAAAACGTTTGGCTCCATTGGTATAATAAAAGATATTACAAAATTAAAAAACTATGAAAAAAGACTTATTGAGACGGAAGAAAAATACAAAACAATTTTTGAAAATAGTGCTGTTGCAATTATGCTTTTAGATGAAAAAGAAAATATTGTATCTTGGAATAAATATACTGAAAAACTATTGGGGTACAGTGAAACAGATCTGAACTTAAAACCAATTAAAATGTTGTATCCTTCAGAAGAATGGAAAAAAATCCGCTCTGAAAACATTCGCGAGAAAGGCATGCAACACCATCTTGAAACAAAGATTTGGACTAAAAACCATGAATTATTAGATGTTGATATATCAATTAGTGTTTTAAAGAATCATAAAGGTAAAATAATAGGATCAATTGGAATAATAAGAGATATTTCAGGTAGAAAAAAAATACAAAAAGAACTAGAATTCAAACACGAATTATTAGAGTCAGCCCTCAATAATATCCCGGACTGCATATATTTCAAAGATGAAGAAGGAAAGTTTATCAAGGTTAACCAAGCAAAAGCAAATCGGGCAAAGACCACGCCAGAAGATATGATAGGAAAAACAGAGAGAAGTTTTTTTTCAGAAGATTATGCAAAAATAAGTATGGAAGATGAAAAAAAAGTAATTCAGACCGGTAAATCCATTATAAATAAAATCGAGAAGGTAATTGATCCACATGGAAAAGAGTATTGGGTTTCTGTTACAAAAATACCTAGATTTAACAAAAATGGCAGAATAATAGGCACAATGGGTATAAATAGAGATATAACTGAAATTAAAAAATCTGAAGAAAGATACAAAAATTTGTTTGAAAAAGCAATTGATCCCATATTAGTAATAAATACAAAAGGAGAAATTATAGATTTAAACGAACAAGTTACCACGATTTTAGAATATAAGAAAAAAGAACTTATAGGAAAAAATTTCAAAGACTTAAATCTTATAAAGCAAGATAGTTTAAAAAGAGTTTTAGAAAACTTTGCAAAAAGAATGCGTGGTGAAAAAATACCACCATATGAAATTGAAGTAATTACAAAAAATGGAGAAATAATTCCTGCTGAAATTAACGCAAGTGCTATTTATGATAACAAACAAATAGTTGGAAATTTAGTAATATTAAGAGACACCAGAGAAAGACGCACTAAAGAAAAAATTCAAAAAGAGTTAAATGCATCTGAAAAAAAATTCAGAGATATATTTAACGCAACAAGTGATTTTTTGATCTATATCGAGAATGGAATAATTCTTGATATAAACGATGCCGCACTAAAGCTTTGTAGCATGGAGAAAAGAGACACAATAGGCAAAAAATTATCTATTTTTAAAGATATTTTTCCAGAAAATGATATAAAAAAACATTACCGCGCTCTTGAAACATCAAACAATGGAAAAGATGTATACGATTATGAAGTTGAGCTAAAAACTCCAAAAGGAATCCTACATAGATTTTTATTTTCAGTAGATTGCATTTATAACCAAGAAGAAATAAAAGGCATTATAATGCGTGGTAAGGATATCACTCAACGCCAGCGCGAGTGGGATGAGCTTGTCAGACTTGAAGAAAAATATCGAGTTCTTGCCGAAACTTCTTTAGATGGTGTAATAACAATTGATGCTTTAGGCAGACTTACATATATCAATCCTTCCTTTGAAAAAATGCTTAAGCGTAGAAAAAGTCAGATTCTTGCAACAATGTTTAGAGATTATTTATCTGATGATTCTGTTTATTTTTTCCAGCAGATTTTTACTGATTCTCGTAAAAAAAATGAAAAAATAGAAAATGTAGAATTAGAGCTGGTTGATGCAAATGCGAATATTGTACAGATTGAGATAAATATCGCACCTTTCAAAAAAGATGATAAATTTTCAGGAATGGCATGTACTATTCATGATATAACTGAAAGAAAAAAAATAGAAAATGAGTTTAAAAAATCTGAACGATTAAAAACTGAATTTATGAACATTGCTGCACATGAGCTTAAATCTCCTGTAACGCCCATTAAAGGTTATCTAGATCTGATTATATCTGATGAAGAAGCAGGCGATAAGATTAAAAACTGGGCTAAAGTTAGTTTGCGTAACTCTGAACGACTTTTGCGCCTTGTCAATGACATACTTGATGTTTCAAGACTTGACACAGACACCATGAATTTTGAAATGATAAAATTACCCATTATCGAAATTCTTGATGAAATAGCTGAAGATATGAAACCTGCAGTTGAAGGAAAAGGATTAAAATTTATAACATATATTCCACCAGGTCTCCCGCAAATAATGGGAGATAGACATCGTTTATCACAAGTTTTTAAAAATATACTAGTAAATGCTCTTAAATTTACAGATCATGGATCCATTAGTATAATTGTAAAAAAACAAAAAGAAAATATATTGATAAAAATAGTGGATACAGGCATTGGTATATCAAAGGACGAAGAAAAAAAAGTATTCAACAAATTTTATCAAGCATATACGGGTGATGATCGTAAAAACGAGGGAACTGGACTTGGTTTATTCATATGTAGAGAAATAATTCAAAAACACAATGGAACGATATGGGTTGAAAGCACTTTAGGAAAAGGAAGTAAGTTTTGTATTAAACTTCCATATCTTCATCAGATGACTATAAACTTAAAAAAGGATAACAAAACAAATGTTTAAAAAAAGTGGTGATTAAAATTAAAAAAAAATGTCCTGAATGTAAGGGTAAAGCTGTAAAGCTGTATCAAAATAAAAGTTTTGATGGAAAAAGAACATGGTTGCCGACTGTATGGAACTGCATAGATTGTGGCTACACCTATAATGTTGCTGCTGATACTTTAATGTATAAAGTAGGTCATGATCTATATGATGGGAAATATGCTCGTAAATGTCCTAAGTGTGATTTAGGCCTTGTAAGGCTTTATAGACATATAAATCCTAAAAATGGAAAACAAAAATGGGTTTCATTAGCATGGTATTGCACTCGTTGTAAATATATCTGGATGGACAAAAAATCTTTTTGATGATAGATAGGGAAAAAATTATATTATTATTGAACTCTTGCTTCTTTATCAAATGAACTTTTTCTGGTTATATAATCCATACCAACTTCTGTCAGTTCAATAACATTAAAAGAGATATACTGCAAGAGATCATTTTCAAGAAGTCTTTTAACCATATTGTCAAATTCGTTTTTATCAATATGCAGCAATCTTATAGCCGTCTCTGCATCCATATCTTTTCTTTCAAGCATTTTGAGAAGTTCCAATTCTTTAGTTGTTATTTGAAAAACTTTATCTACTTCCATAGATATTTCTTCAGGTACTTCTTTTAAATCGTCTGAAAGATTTTTTACATAATTTTCAATAATGGATTCAAAATTTAGATTATCAAGTATATTTCCCTCTCTATCATAAAGAACGCAGAGTTGTTTAGCTTGATCATACTTCCAAGATGCAACATTCTTCCAAGTATAACCAAGAAGACTGACATCATCAGGTTTCCTAGAAAGCCTTTTCTTTTTTTCACGGCTTCTATAAAGATAGTGCTGCTCAACTTGAAGAGCGGCTAAATCCACTTTATACTTATACAGCTCGTTCATTAAGTCTTCACCCGCTCTTCTTTTTAATTCCGCGATAAAAAACAGACCCGCTTTACCAATAATATCCATATAAACCACACGAGTAATAGCCTCAATTGCTCTTCCAATATCTTCTCTATCGTAAGCATCTATCTCAGGTGATATAAGTATTGCCTCGTCCTCAAGTATTTCACCTTTATCGTTAACTGTTACAAATTTCAAAAAAGGATATTTTTTCTCAAGAGTCTTGACGATAGAGCCTATTACTTTTGCTGCAAATCCAAAAGTAGTTTTTCTAGCAGATACATGATAAAGTGCCTTTAATACTTCGCCAAGTACATAAGAATTTGTAAATCTTACCATATTTCTTTTTAAGGTATATAAGTCTCGTTTAATATTTTTTCTCTTTAAGGCTTTAAAGATGCTTGTTTTTTTCTAAAAACCATTAAATAATAGAATTCGTTTTACGACCCACTACATAATAGAGGATAAAATAACATGAAACGTAGTTCAAGGGTCTGGAAAAAAAGACATAAAATGCGATGGAAATGGCGAAAGAAAAGAATGCGAAGAGAAAAGAGGAGCAGGAAGAAATAAATTATTTTATTTTCTAACTGGGGGCATGGTGTAACCCGGCATCATTGTGGGCTCCAGTTAGGGTATGATTAAAAAAGGTCATCTGATTTAATGATGAATAACTGGAGCGATGACCTAGAAGAGACCCGCCGATCTGGGTTCAA
>CAZKUB010000263.1:0-1955 GCA_964555835.1 uncultured Thermoplasmatales archaeon | reverse complement strand
GAGCCTCCGTTGTTTCTGCCGTAACATAATCGTCGGGGTTAATAATAAGGCTGAAATCAAGCTACTGCCAAGCCCGACCTCTTTACTGGCGTCCGGCTGCCTCGGAATCTCTGTATTCTTTTCCTATTCCTAAACTTTTGGTTTGCGGTTTTTGGGTCAACTATAATAGCCTTTCCTATACTCTTTTCTGCCCCTGGGTAAAATAGCAAATTCATGTTCGTTGGTTTCATTCCTCCAAACCTGTTTTTAAACTTCTCACCATATTGGTATACACCATCAGCCTCTGTAAACACTGCTTCATCAAAACCAAGTGCGAAGGATATAAATGCTTGGTCTGACCCTATGTAAACTCTGCTCGCTAAAGCGGCACGTTCAGGAGTAAAAAGCTTCCAAACCTTTGAACGAGCCCCTGCTTTCATTGCTTGCATGCTGCCATTATATGGTCTAAATTTTGGCGAAGTAGACCTTAAGATTATGAAATCTTCTTTGTTTATACGGTCGATTAAATTATCAATATTCCCATTACACCAAAGGTCGATGTCTGTGCAGACAAATCTTTCACCAAAGTAATCTGCTGCCTCTTCACTATACATAAACAAACGTTTGCGGCATTGTGGATGTCCTTTTCTTAAGGGCCATTCTTTTGTTTCTATATCTACTTTTGTTTCTGGTATAGGTATTGTTTCTATTTCCGGTCTAATACTATCTGGGCAGTTCGTAACACAAAGGAACCGAACATCTCTTGTTATATTAGGACGAAGATTTGCATACCATTTGTTCACATGGTTATATGAATATTTAAATCCATGTGGTTGGTTCCAATACCAAGTTAAGATTGTAGTTTGCAAAGCAGCTCCTTTCCGTAATCTGTTTCAAACCGCCTTTTCGTAAAATGAATAATCTTTGCCTCTGGTGATTTTTCTAACCATTGTTGCGTATCATCATATATTATTTTTCTACTATTATATTCAAAACCACTGAGAAACAGAACATTCAACCATGTATGCTCAATCAAGTCTGTAAGTGCTTTTTGCTCTGGAAAAGGCTTTGGTTTTTTCTCACAATAATATGGTAGTAAGTGCCGCCAATGTCTACAAAAATCCTTAACATCTTTTGATGGTTTAAAGAAAATAACGCCAGCATTATACTGATTTACCTTTGGCGTTCTTGGTACAGTAATTGCGATATCAAAATCCTTATTAAAAACATCGTCAATTGGTTTATTTATATAACAATCAAGGTCAAGAAAAACAAAAGGTTCGTCGTGCTTTTTCATGTGGTGTTCAAGAATCAAGGGAGTAAATGAAGCTGCTGCTAACCAACCTTTATAAGGTGGGAAATTAAGATTTGTTTCATCATAAAAGTAAATTTTTGCTCCTGTCTTTTCTATCCAATTTTTTAAAAATGGTATAGGATAATTCCCAACCCTATATGTCACGATGTTCATGATTTATGAATTACCAACATAGAATTAACAATTTCTATGTAATTTATTTTCCTGCCAATTCTTGGATATAAGTCAAGGTCAAACCATTCTTTAATATGACGAAATTTCAAACCCTTCTTCGCCCCAGGTTCCTTGCTTGTATCCCATTTGAAATCATGAACACAGAACCAACCTCCTGGGACAAGTCTTTTCCAAAACTTTGCCCATAGGTGATTTAATCCCTCACGCTTTTTATTAGCATCAACAAACAAGAGGTTTATTGGCTGCTCAAAAGAAAAATCCATAAGACTCATAGTATGGGCAGTAACCAAGTTTTCTACTCCAGCTTCACGCATGTGTTTCTCAAAGATCGATATGTTAAATGCCACAGGGTCATACCCAGGTCTATAAAGCTTTTCTTCTTCTGTTGTTAAAGCACGAGTAGGGTCAAAAGCAAAAGGGTCTATTGCGTGAACAGGAACTTGATTCCCATCCTTACTCCCTTGTGCTAAACAAAGTGTTGACCGAC
>CAZKUB010000262.1:0-1542 GCA_964555835.1 uncultured Thermoplasmatales archaeon | reverse complement strand
AAGGAGTTAATCAATGAATATTGTATTATTAAGAGGCAATCTAGCAAGAGATCCTGAATTAAGAAAAGTAACAATAGGAAACAAAGAAACATCTGTTGTAAATTTCACTGTTGCAACAAGCAGAGAGTTTACAAAAACAGACGGATCAAAAGATAAAGCAACTTCATTTATACAGTGTGAAGCCTGGGATAGTGGAGCCGAAGCTATTGATGTTACTTTCCAAAAGGGGGATTTGGTTATGATCGAAGGAACCCTAAGAAATGATTCTTGGGAAAAGGATGGCGTTAAGCATAACACGTATAAGGTTAGAGTAAATAATTTTGGCAAAATAACAAAAACCAAAAAAGCTGCAACTGCAAATTCGGGTGAAAGAACAGAAGAAACAGTAGCCTTCTAATTATTTAGAATTCGAAATAGAGGTAGGGGTTAACACCCCTATTCTCTATTTTTTATTAGGCTTAATAATGAATAAAATAAAAATTTTAGTTGTTTCTGACGCTAGTTTTTTATCTAGTGGATACGGCGTATATACCAGAGAAATTCTATCAAGATTTGCTAAAAACAACAAATATTCTGTTGCTGAATTAGCTTGCTATGCAACGAAAGATAGTTCGAAAATAAAAGACACGCTTTGGAAAGTTTACCCGAATGCTGTATCAGTAGACGACCCCAGATTCTCTCAATATAACTCAAATAAAATTAACCAGTTTGGAGCTTGGAGGTTTGAGCGTGTAGTTTTAGATTTTAAGCCTGATGTTGTTGTAACCTGGACAGATCCTTGGATGTATGCTTATCAAGAGCACTCGCCTTTAAGAAAATATTTTTCATGGATACAAATGCCTATGGTCGATTCTTCTCCTCCTAAAATAGATCAGCTTTATACTTACTGTAATGCAGATATGGTTATTCCTTATACTCTTTGGGCAAAAAATATTCTACAAAAGTATTGCGGGAATCAAATAAAATTATGGCCTACACCAGCGAACGCTGGAATAAACCCAAATAAGCTATATCCTGTTGAAGATAAAAGATCTCATAAAAAACAATTTATAGGAGATGAAAACAAAAGAGTAATAGGAACAGTAATGAGGAATCAAAAAAGAAAATTGTTTTCCGAGCTGTTTATTGTTTTTAGAGATTATCTAAACAAGCTACAAAATGAAAATAAAAAAGAAGAATATGAAAAAACAATACTGTATCTACATACCTCTTATCCGGAAGAAATTGGATGGAATTTTCCTGGCTTGTTAATAGAAAATGGCTTATGTGACAAGGTAGTTTTTTCTTATTTATGTAATAAGTGTGGACATTTCTTTGTTTCGAAGTTTAAGGGTTCTTGTATTTTATGTGAAAACTGCGGCGCTCAAGATGCTATATTTCCCAGTGTAAACAGAGGGGTGGACGATGAGAAACTAAACATCATTTATAATCTGTTTGATTTTTATATCCAGTATGCAAATTGTGAAGGATTTGGGTTAGCAGTTTTCATTCAAGATCCTATGCAGAAGCGGAAGGCACTTGATTGCATTGTCAGCCATTATA
>CAZKUB010000261.1:0-4813 GCA_964555835.1 uncultured Thermoplasmatales archaeon | reverse complement strand
AGGTTGTGTACTTTATATGAAAATCATAGCGTTTACCGGAATGCCTTTTTCAGGAAAAAGTGAAGCAGTAAAAATTGCAAAAGAGATGAATATTTCAGTGGTTAGAATGGGAGATATGGTATGGGAGGAGACAAAAAGTCAAGGCTTTGAAATCAATGATTCAAGCGTCGGCAAAGTCGCAAATGATATGCGAAAAGAACAGGGAATGAACATCTGGGCACAAAAAACATTCAAAAAAATCAAGAATATACAATATGTTGAAAAATTGGTTATAGATGGAATAAGAAATATCGAAGAAGTAGAGTTTTTTAAAAAGAATCTTGGAAAAAAATTTATACTCATAACAGTAAAAGTATCAGAAGAAATAAGATATAAACGTGCTATTATTAGAGGCCGAAAGGATGATAGTACCGATATTAAGAAAATAAAAGAAAGAGATCAACGTGAACTAAATTGGGGTATTGAAAAAGTAATTGATTCATCAGATATCACTATTGTAAATGAAAACGGAATTGATGCGTTTCATAAAAAAGTAAAAGAAATCTTAAAAGATTTATGAAAACGATAACCTTATCAACATAGTTTCTTATTTTCGGCTGCGATTTAAATGTTTGAAGCAAAAGTTACAATTGGTCTTAAAAAAGGGGTATCTGACCCTGAAGCAGCAAATACATTAAAAGCTTTGAAGTTACTTGGTTTTGAAAATGTTGTAGATGCAAAGACTACAAGAACAGTTGATCTTATAATCGATGCGAAAAACGAAATAGACGTTAAAAAAAGTGTCGAGCAGATGTGTCAGCGCTTACTTACAAATCCTGTGATTCATACTTATGAAATTAAAATCGTTAAAAAATAAATTTACCCCTGGGGAGTTATTAGTGAACATCGATAGGCTATTTAAGAAAAAAGCTGAAAGGTTTGAATGCTACGAAGTTGATGTTTTTTCAGCATCAGATAAAGAACTAAGTGAAGTCAGTAAAAAAATGGGTCTTGCACTTGCTCTTCCCGAGATGAAAAACATTCAAAAATATTTCAAAGAAAAAAAACGTTTACCAACAGATATAGAGCTACAAGCATTAGGCCAGGCTTGGAGTGAACACTGTTGCTATAAATCTAGTAAGGTTCCCTTAAAACAGCATGTTTTTGGAATTGCAGAAGACAAAATTGTTGCTCGTGAAGATGCAGGTGTAATGGAATTTGATAAAAACCATTATTACTGCGCAGCACTAGAATCACATAATCATCCATCTGCAGTTGAGCCCTATGGTGGTGCTGCAACAGGCGTAGGTGGAATAGTAAGAGATATAGTCTGCATGGGCAGTCAACCTATCGCATATATCGACCCATTATTTTTTGGACCACTGGATCTTGAACAAAAAGATGTGCCTAAAGGAACAAAACATCCAAGGTTTTTATTTAAAGGCGTAGTCGAAGGGATCCGTGACTATGGAAACAGAATAGGGGTTCCAACGCTTTCAGGTCAAGTTTATTTTCACAAAGGATTCACAGGAAACTGCCTTGTCAATGTCGGTTGCATTGGCATAATGAAAAAAGAAGAACTAATCCACAGCCGTGCAAAAGCACCAGGAAACATCTATATATACGTTGGCGGAAAAACAGGTCGCGATGGTATACATGGAGTAACGTTTGCAAGTGCTGAGCTTACCGATGACAGTGAAGAAAGCAGCAGATCAGCGGTACAAGTAGGTGATCCTATCACAAAAGAACCTGTTATTCATGTAACACTTGAATGCAACCGTAAAGGACTTCTTGAAGGACTTAAAGATTTTGGAGGAGGCGGACTCTCTTGTGTAAGTGGAGAGCTTGCATATGATGCAGGATTTGGTGCAGAAATAGTTCTCGATAATATACCTCTTAAAGAAGAAGGTCTAGCCCCGTGGGAGATATGGATATCAGAAAGCCAGGAACGAATGATGTTTCTTGTTGCACCAGAAAAAGTAAATGAGGTACTTCATATCTGCAAACAATGGGATGTAACCGCCGCAGTTGTCGGTCAGGTTATTCCTGAAAAAATAACACGTGTAATCTACAAAGGCATAAAAATCCTTGAAATGGATATGGATTTTTACACAGGTGGACCAGTATATGACACCTGTCAACGTCCTTTTGTAATTCCAAAGAAAAAAATAGATATAGACCCAGAGTTTAATATGCCTAATCTAAACGATGTTTTAAAAAAACTGCTTGCTAGTTTTAACATCGCAAGTAAAGAATGGGTTATACGACAATACGACCACGAAGTACAAGGCAACACTGTAATAAAACCACTCCAAGGTAAAATCAATTTTGAAGGACCTGGTGATGCCACTGTTATAAAGCCGATTGAAGATAGTTTTCGCGGTCTTGCAGTAACAGCAAATGTCAACCCGAGATTCATGGAACGTGATCCATACTGGGGTGCATGTTCTGCAATTGATGAAACCTGCAGAAACCTTGTATCAGTTGGTGCAATTCCTGACTCATTTTGCGATTGTTTAAACTTTGGAAACCCTGAAAAACCTGAAAAAATGGGTGAGTTTTATGAAGCATGCAGAGGTTTAGGTGACACTGCAAGAAAACTTAATCTACCATTTATGAGCGGAAATGTAAGTTTTTACAACGAATCAGTTAAAACATCCGTCCCACCAACCCCTGAGATACTGGGTGTTGGAATTGTTAAAGATATACGTAAATGTATAACATCTGATTTTAAGTCAGAAGATAATCTCATATATTTAGTAGGAAAAAAAACTGAGAAGGAACTAGGCGGCTCAGAATACTACAGCACAATGAAAGTTGATGGTGAAATAGTCCCAAAGACAAATATTGATCTTTTAAAAAACTGTATGAAAGCAATGCTTGCAGTAATTGACAAAAAGCAGATTATTTCTTGTCATGATATAAGCGAAGGCGGCCTTGGCATATGTATCTCTGAAATGTGCATCGGTGGAAATCTCGGAGCAGAAATAGATATTACAGATATTTCTAAAGCTTTAAGATCTGACTACAAACTATTTTCAGAGAGCAACACTCGCTGGGTTGTCGAAGTTAAAAAAGAAAAACAAAAGGATTTTGAAAAAACATTAAAAGAAAACAAAACACCATTTGTAGAAATAGGCAAGACAAAAAAAGATAAAATAACTATAAAAGACAATGGTAAAACAATAATTCAACAAAAAACAAATGATCTAGCAGAGATATGGAAAAACACTATATGCGATATAATGGGATAGAAAACATTAACAACTCTTTTTTTATTTACTTTTTTAGTGATGAGCGAACCCTTTCTGAGACTATTTTATAGTCTGTGATGAAGATCTTGAGTGCTGAAAATTTGCTAGATATGCACTGAAAGCATATCTGCAATTTTTTCTAAAAAAACTTTATCATCCTTTGTAAAAGCAGCTATTTTATCTGAATCAATATCAATCTCAGCAACAATTTTACCCTGTCTTTTAATAGGTACTACAATCTCTGATTTAGTAGATACAAAACAAGCCAGATATCTATCATCAGAATTTACATCATCTACAATCTCTGTTTTCCCAGTTGCCGCAGCACTACCACATACACCCTTACCAATAGGAATCACTGTATGATCTGTAGCATGCGGCCCTTCCCATGGGCCAAGTATCAGGTTTTCCCCTTCAACAATATATATCCCAACCCAGTTGTAATGATTAACAAATGTACAAAGATAGTCTGCAACATCCTGTAAAACATTAGATGATACCTGGATGATTTTTTTAATATCATTTTCTGCTTTTTTATAATCCATAACCTTTTTTCTCCTGCAACAGCAATAGTCAGCAAGACTTGTTTGAACATCTTTTGACATAATAGGGATTTTTATTGTTTCATCATCTGGAAGTTTAATTTTACCATATTCCCCTCCACCGCCAGGGATAACTATCACTTTTTTATCTCTAAAAGCCTGAATCGCCTGAGTAATCGCTGGTGCTGTAACCCTTGATATTTTGTTTATATCTGCTTCAAGCATCACATTTATTTCACTTCCAAAAACATCTACAAGCTCATTGAAACGTTTTGTAACAGTTTGTGTAAAAGGATTACGCTGCCCCACCGCTTTAGTAATAATCTCTGCAAGAGGAATAAGATAAACATACTCTGGCCTGTGATCAGGATGACAAGGCTCTGCAAAATCTGCTTTTTCATTTATATTATCCTTCACACCTTTCTTAATCCGTCCACCACAACCACATTTCCATTTTCTTCTCATCGCATCATTTATCTCATAATGAATATAACATCTACTACAGGCGGTCTCATGATATTTTCCCTCCTGAGGAGGAAGCCCTACATTAAGAACAGGTTTATTACCATCTTTTCTAAGAATCGCTTTTTTAATCTCATTATAACTTGGTTCTTTAACCTGAAAACGGTTAAACTCACGACCCAGTCTCACAGGATGAGGACTATGACAATCAGAATTCGTAAGAAATGTCAAATCACAAAGCTCTTTTATTTTATCAGCAAAATAACTATCAGCACTAAGACCAAGCTCAACAAAAGATACATAACCTGCCATAGAGCCATAGCAATCTTCAAGAGAATCATAATAAGCATACATCGAAGTATAAGGAGTAAAAGCATGCGCAGGGCCGATAAGTGCATCTACATCCTTTGCAACTTCTGCAAGCTCCTCACCAGTCATTGAAACATTAGGCCGACCATCTGTTTCCAGATTCTTAGATTTAGATTTTATTCTTTCTTTAAAATCAATAACAGAAGAAAAACCCGGGAAAAACAAAAGATGATGAACACGGCCTAAAGCCTCAACTTCTGTACTTAA
>CAZKUB010000260.1:0-6831 GCA_964555835.1 uncultured Thermoplasmatales archaeon | reverse complement strand
GCCATTCTTGATTATCTTGGCTCTGGAGAACGTTTAGGTGTAAAGATTTCTTATGTTGTTCAAGACAAGCGTAATGGCCTTGCAAAAGCAGTTAGCGCGGGGGAGCACGTAATTAATGATGAATCATTTTTAGTTGTTCTTGGTGATGATTTTTTTTATCCAAAAACATTTTTAAAAGAAATCTTAGCATTTCATAAAAAACAAGATGCAGATGCAACTATTGGCGTTGCAAAAGTTGAAGATGTAACCCGACATGGTATCATCAAACCAGGTGAAAATAATAAAATCGTTGACATCGTTGAAAAACCTTCCAAAGATAAAGCACCCAGTAACTTAGGATGTATGGGTGTGTATATTTTCAAACCAGTTATTTTTGAGGCAATCAATAAGACAAAACCGGGACATAAAAATGAATATCAGCTTACTGATTCAATTAAAATTCTTGTTGAAGAAGGTTACAAAGTTCTTTATTCAACGATTGATGGTGAGCATATTGATGTGGGAACACTTGAGGACTTGCGTAAGGCAAATGAACAGGTGTTTGATCATGCGAAAAAATAATAATTTTTGTGCCTGTCGATTACTAAAGAATAATTGTATTTACCTTAAAAAACTTGTTAAATATTTATTACTCTTGAATTTATAATTACAAATTATATTAGTAATTTTTAATAATCCATTTACTTGCATCATATAGATCTTTGGCGATATAGTCAGGTTTAATGTTTTTTTCTTCTTTCATCTCTTTTTTACCAAGTTTAGATGGAATGATAATAGCACGAGTTCCTACCTTTTTACCGACTTTTACATCCATCATTCTATCGCCTACCATAAAAGATTTCTTCGAGTCAACATTATGATCTTTTATTGCTTTTAATAGCATACCTGGTTCTGGTTTTCTACAGCTGCATCCATCATCTGGATGATGCGGGCAATAATAGATATCTACAATTTTTCCCCCTTCTTTTTCTATTTCTTTTACCATATTAGCATGCATTTGTTCTAGCTCATCTACCGTAGTCATGCCTCTTGCTATGACAGACTGGTTTGTAATTACTATAATATTAAATTCATTCTCAGTTAAAAGCCTAATTGCGTCTTTTACCCTTGGTAAGAAATGAAACTCTTCCCATGATTTTATATGATCTGGGCTATCCTTGCTTATCACACCGTCTCTATCAAGAAATACTACTTTTTCCATCAAATATCATACAACCTAATATTTTTCTTTGTTTTTAAAAAAACATGCAATTAAATGAGTTATTGAAAGGTGAACGTCTTCAACAATTTCCATACAGTCTGATTTGACATGTATGTTGTAATCAACCATTTCTTTTAGTTTTCCTCCATTAAAACCACAAAAACCAATTGTAGTTGCACCATTTTTTTTAGCATAGTCAACTGCATTTAAAACATTTTTAGAATTCCCACTACCACTTATTCCTATCACTATATCTCCTTTTCTAAGTAAATTTTTAAGCTGTTCATCAAAAATATGTTCATATCCATAATCATTTCCATAAGCTAAAAGATTAGGGATGTTATCAGTTAAACCAATTGCCCTAAAACGAAGTTTTCCCTCAGCTTCTGCTCCTTTGGATAATCCATTTACAAAATGAGAGGCATTAGATGCACTGCCTCCGTTTCCCATGATAAAAATTGTTTTATTATTGTTTCTTGCTTCATCAAGTATTTTTATTACTTGCAGTATTTCTTCTTCAGAGACAGAAGAATAAACATCTACCATGTCTCTGATATATTTTTTAATAAAACCCATTTAATCCTTCACCTCAATTTTCAGTTATATATTATTCCTCGACATATATTATTTTGCTTCCTTGCGGCTCTAATTTAAAATCTAATTCTTTAAGTCCTTTTAGTTCTTTTCTAAGAGTCTGTTGATTTTTTTCTTCGCAATATAAAAGAAGAAAACCTTTACCTCCAGCACCAAGGATTTTACCACCTACGGCTCCGGCATTTATTGCTTTGTCATAGATTTCATCTATTTTTTTGTTTGATACTTTGCCTGTCTTTTTTTTGTATGTCCAACCGTTATGTAATAATTCTCCAAAATTATTAAGATCATTTTTTCTAAGAGACTTTGCTATATCTTCAGATAATGTTCTTATTTTATCAACATAGAGTATGTTGTCATCCATGTTTTTTTTACTCTCTTTAAGTATGGTGCTTGCTTTTCTTTCTCCACCGACATAAAACATTAATAGATTTTTATCAAGGCTGTCTTTTGTTTGTTTTTTACAGATTATAGGGTTGACAAATACAGTTTCATCCTTGTTGAAACGTATATGGTTTAATCCACCATATGCCGTGGCGTATTGGTCTTGTTTTCCAATTGGTTCTTTTAAGATATCTATTTCTATTTGACATGCTTTTTTTGCCAGGTCCTCTGCTCCTTTATGCTCGCCTTTGAAAGCATATAAAGCATTAAGAAGACCCACGGTGAACGCACTTGAAGAACCTAGACCAGTACCTGAGGGAATATCTCCAATTGAGGTGATCTCTATACCGCCATCCAACCCAGTTAGTTTTAATGATTCTCTAACGAGAGGATGAATGATGTCTTCTACGTTATCAACTATTTCAGTTTGAGAATAGCTTACTCGTATCTTTTGATCAAATTTTTTGTTTACAGTAATATAAATATATTTATCTATCGTAGTACTTGTAACGGCACCATAATCATTTTTGTAATAATCTTTTATATCCGATATGCCACCGGCAAAACTTACCCTGAAAGGAGTTTTTGAGATGATCATTTTTAAATAACCTTTTTTTAAGTTTTTGTGTAATTATACTAATATATAAAAAACTATAGCATATCTTTTCACATACTAATTCAGTGTTTGCTTATTTTTGCTTTTCTAAGTTTTTCTTTTGTTTTTGCTTTTTTACCAATGATTACTGCTAGTAAATATCCTAAAAAACCAAAAAAAAGTCTTACAAGTTTCCAAATTGTTTCATCTTTTTCTATTTTAACAAGTCCAATTGCATTATATTTTGATGCAAGTGATCCATGCCGTAAGGAAAGTTCTTTTCTACCAAATCCATACCAAAAAGATTTTTTAATAAAACTATTCAGGTTTTCACTGCCCATATGATGAATAACAGCTTTTTCCGCATAAACTAATTTTGCACCTGCATCAAGGGCTCTATAATTCAAATCAACATCTTCGGCTTCTTTGAACCAGTTATCAAATCCATTGATTTTTTTGAAAATTTCTTTTTTATAAGCAATATTACATGTAGGATAGCTTGCATCGCCTCCTTTATGAAAAATAGGTACTCTTTTAAGTGAAGCAAAACCATGAAAACCATAATGAATTGTTTTACCTGCCACCACGTCATATCCTTTGCCGATTTGTTTTCGTATTTCTTTTAACCAGTTTGGATCAGCTTTACAGCTCCCATCGGTAAATGCAACGATTTCTCCTTTTGAGTGTTTTACTCCATAATTTCGGGATTCGCCTTTATGGGCATCATATGATAATAAAGTTATAAAATCATATTTAGATGAATATTTTTTAACAATATCCTGAGTTGAGTCTGTACTATTAGCATCGACAATAATTATTTCAAAAGGCTTCTGCTGAACAATTAGACTGTCTAAGAGCTGAACCATACTTTTTTCTTCATTTTTTACGGTAATGATAACGCTGATATGCATATTTTGTGCATAGAAAGAGTAAATAATATCTTTTTGGTAATTATTTTTTCATCCTCATCTTTGCTGATCTTCTGTTTTTAAAATATAATATAAAGTATGATATTAGTTGTAAAAATACTAATATAGGGAAAAGTACAGTTACTATGCCAAGCAGCGGGGCAACAAAAAATGTGCCAATTCCTTCTTCAAAGGATGAATAGTAGGAATTAACTCTAGGAAATATAGTTTTATATTTTTGATTTTTTACAGATTTATCTCCCAAAAATGTGATTGCATAATGTGAAATTATTATGATTGCTCCTAAAAAGTAGTTGTTATCTTGGTAATATTGACTCCACCATAAACCAAAATACATGAATAAGATTCCGATTCTATCCGTATAAAAATCTAGTTTTGCCCCAATTTTAGATGTTGTATTGGTAAGTCTTGCTAAAGTTCCATCCGTACAATCTAAAATAAAATTTATTAGATAAAAAACTGCGCCGATAATCAATAAGTTTTGAAAAAAACAATACGCTGCTGCTATCGCAAAAAAAAATGAAAAAACTGTTACGATGTTAGGATGTATATTGATCGGTATTTTTTTTATCGCTCGCGCTAGAGGTATACCAAAAAGTCGACCTATATACATTACACTAATCGACTCGCTTTTTTTAATGAAGTCTTCATCATTTCTTTCAGTGTAAATGGTTTTGATAACCGATTTAAAGTTTGTCATTTTTAAACCCTTTTCGTGATTTTGAATAAACATAAAGTTTTTCAGTTTTTCCTAGTTGTATAAGAATAAGATATAGAATTTAAATAATTCCTTTTTTTGAAAATTATAAATACAATATATTGCTGATAACTATTAAGTACAAGACCCGCATTCTTGAGATAAAAATCATTAACCTCAAAGTCTATAATAAATCGAGGGACAAAAATGGATGATGGATGGCAAAAAAGATCAAAAGTATACGATGAATTAAATTGGACGAACAGGGAAGAATACATGGCCTCTTTTCTAAAAATGTGTGATTTAAAATCGAATTATTACGCATGTGATGTTGGTAGTGGAACAGGTACTATTGCAAATGCAATTTCTAGATATTGCTACAAAATAAATGCAATTGATATTTCTGAAGATATGTTAAATGTAGCAAAAAAGAAACATAATTCTGAAAATATCACTTATAGAATTATGAATGCGGAAAATATGGAATTTGATCCTAATACTTTTGATTGTGTTACAGCAAGAATGTGTTTTCATCATATTCATAATCAAAAAAAAGCTATAAAAAAATGTTATGATATTTTAAAACCAGGTGGCAGATTCGTTATATCTGAGGGCATCCCACCTATTGGCGCAAAGAGCTTTTATACCGAGATGTTTAAATTAAAAGAGAAAAGAAGGACATATACTCTCGATAGTTTAATTGAATTGTTAGAATTTGGAGGATTTAAAGATATTGATTTTACAATTCACAAAATGCCTAACGTAAGTATAAATAACTGGCTAGAAAACTCAGGATTAGATAAAAAAACATGTAAAAAAATATATAATTTGCATTTGGATAGTCCAGATTATATAAAAAAAGTCTATAATATGAGAGTTTTTAATGGCGATATTTTTATGGACTGGATATTTGCAATAGTTGCTGGGATTAAAAAATGATGAAATACAAATTATAAAATTATAAAATATTTCAGTGTTAAAATCAGCAAAACTCACATGTTTCATAAAAATGTTTGTTTGGAGATAGATACGTTAGATGATTTAGAAAAAACTAAAGAGTTGTTCAAATGAAGATACTGATGTTATTATCAAATCCTTTCATGGTTGATCCTCGTGTGTATAACGAAGCAAAAGCTCTTGTGGACGCAGGTCATGAAGTATCAGTGATTGTATGGGATAGAAAAAAAACATATAAAAAAGAAGATACTGTCGAGGGGATAAGACTTTTTAGGATTCATAATAAAGGATTAATGAACATTTTACCACATGATATATTTCGTAACCCTTTATGGTGGTGGAACTCATATAAAAAAGGATTAAAACTATATAAAAAAGGTTTTAATTTTGATGTGGTTCACTGTCATGATCTTGACACGTTGCTAGCTGGTGTTTGGTTGAAAAAAAAGCTTGGTTGTAAGCTTGTGTATGATGCTCATGAAATATTTGGATATATGATATTCAAAGATTTGCCTCAGTTTATAGTTAGATTTACGTTTTTTATGGAAAAGATTTTAGTCAAAAATGTTGATCATATAATAACTGTTAATAAACCATTAGAAGATTATTTTGCATCAATAGTTAAAAAAACACCTATTTCTGTTGTAATGAATTGCAAAGAATTAATTTCAGATGAATATACGCCTTCAAATAATAATGTTTTTACGCTTATCTTTATCGGTGTGGTGAGTAAATCTAGAATGTTTCCTGATCTAATTGATATTGTTGGTAAAATTAAAGGAGTTAAATTTACAATATATGCAAAAAAAGAAAACATATATGATCTTGTGATGAAAAGATGCAAAGAGTATTCTAATATCGATTTTTTAGGGCAACTGTCATTTGACCAAGTCATACCAACTACATTAAAATCTGATGCTGTGATATTAATTCTTGATCCTTATACTAAATATGCTAAAATAGCACTTGCAAATAAACAATTTGAAGCCATGGTATGTGGCAGACCAATTATTACGACAAAAGAAACATATGTAGGAGAACTTACAACAGAGTTAAACTGTGGTTTAGTTGTAAACTATAATAATACATCAATTAAAAAAGCAATTATAAAACTTAGAGATAATAAAGAGTTATGTGAACGACTTGGAAGAAATGGATTAGATGCTGCTAAAAATATTTATAACTGGAAGAATCAAAAGCAAAAACTTTTAAGTTTGTATCAAAAAATTGGTTCTGATTTATGATATAATTTTTTTTTACAAAAAAGGATAGGTTCAAACAAAAAACAATAAGTATAACCTTTTTATTCTATGCCAATATGAGCTTAAAAATTGGTGTTATAGGTACTGGAGCTATGGGAAAGAATCATGCCCGGGTTTGTGCTGAACTTCCTAATGTTGAATTGGTTGGTATTGCTGATAAAGACAAAGATATCGTTAAAAACATTGCTCATCGTTTTGATGTATCTTCCTTT
>CAZKUB010000259.1:0-3440 GCA_964555835.1 uncultured Thermoplasmatales archaeon | reverse complement strand
ACGGTTATCCTGGCTGAAAAAGGTTAAAAAAGCGTGATGTGCGAAATGTGTTCTAATTAAAAAAAGAAGCAGAATTTAGATTGAGGTGCGAAACTCAGGATTTTAAGTAAAATATAGTAGAAATTGATTCCAACTTTGGAAATAATTACTAAAAATTATTTAAAACCATAATTTTTCAACACCCTACCTTAGCATTATTATTCTTCTAAAAAGACTGCTGCGGCTATAACAGTAGTCCAAAGGCCGTTTTTTTCACCACGTGCTGTTTGTGCAACGCTTTGAGTTCGAACAACCTCTCCGCTCATTTTAAACTCTTGTTTTCTTTCATCCCATGCCTTCTCTGGGTCAAAGTCAATGCCAAGTGTTGTTGCAAGCATTGTTGCTGCAAGGTCCTCTGCGTAATCTCCTATTTTTTTACTCGCCTCACCGAAGCAGTGATGCTCAGATATATAGCCATATTTTTCAGAATCTCTTGGAAGAGCAACCCCGACGGCAGCGCCTACCATTCTATTTGGCTCGTTTGTTTTATTGCGAGACATAACTACATATGTTATTTCACCGGCTTTTAGCTCGTCTACCCCTTTCTTACGTGCTACTATCTTGCATTTTGGGGGTATTATACTTGATACGTTTACTAAATTGCATTGTTCTATATCTGCATTTCTTAGGGCCAACTCAAAAGACTGAAGCTCATCTTTGTGTCTTCCTACGCCTTTCGTAAAAAAAACTCTTTTTGGAACCATATTTTTCCAGGAATGTTGACTACTTTATATAAAACTATCTGGAGGTGCTTATTTTTCAAGCTCGTCTGAGCGTTCATCGGGTGTTTTTTCTTTATCTGATTGTAACTTTAATAGGTCCCTCATCTGTTTTTGGATATCTACTTGTTCTTTCTGAAAGTCTACTTGTTCTTGTTGATATTGTGTTATAACACTTCCTTGAACTAGTTCTTCAACTTTTCTTTTTATAGGTTTGTAGGGGTGTACTCCATGTAATTCATAGTAGCTTCTTGCTCTAGGTGTTTGAACCTCTTTTCCGCCGCCGAAGACTCCTAAAAAACTGGCTTTTTTTTCACCTAGTTTAACACCACCTGCAGCAAAAGACTGGTCTGATCCAAGACCAAAGCCTGATTGAGAGACAGGGGTAATTGTTCCAAACCCAAAAATCTGGCCAAGAATGCCTTGTTTAGTATTTATATCAGAGATTTTATCATAACGAAGGGTTCTTTCTTCTTTTGTTATAACTCCTCCTTTGAAAATAATGCGTTGATTGGAGATAATGTATTTATGGCTTCGTCGGTATACTTCAACTAAAAGAAAACCAAGGATTGCTATTGCAAGCGTATAAAAAGGTATGAAAACAGCATATGCTTCTAGCCAACCTTGCCATAACATAAGACCTACGCCGCCAAGAAATACACCGGCGTACATAAAGAAAATACGCCATCTAATTGTCATAAGAGATACAACGATTCCAAAGACGAGTAGGACCATTCCCCATGCAAGAACTGCGACCCAATCACTTGCGAAAAGATCTTTAAACTCAGAAAAATTAACCATCCATCCAACCAATACGCCCCATATCAGAAGGAAGATACACAGCGACTGGTAACGCATAAAAGATAAAGGATGCGGTGAAAGCACACGTTCTAGTTTTTCGTTTTTTAACAATTCCTCTTCACTCATCTTGTTTCTCCTTTGTTTTTTTGCCTTTGAACCATTTTATCTTTTTTTTGGTTTTAAGCTTATCGCCTTTTGGTTTTAAAAGCAAATATGTTACAAATATTGTTGAAAGAAGCATAATTATAAGAGAAAGACCGAGGGCTAAATCTGTTTTTATGTAAATAAAAAATGTTCTGGCAATGATATATGATATAAGAATTGTAATATATGGAATTATTTTTTTTCTACCTTCTATTTTATCTGTGAAATAAATAAAAGTGATTACCATGCATGAAGTAAAAATTGATACAATTGAGACTATGGACAACCAGCCAAAAATAGAAAGAACTGTTGCATAATATCCTTTATTTAAAAGTAGTGATGCATAAAAAAAGACGTAGCTTGTAAGTAACAATAAGAGAAGATATATTGGTTTTTGTGTTATAAGCCGCCATATGTTCTTAAGATCATATAAAAGATCGACTTTGTTTATCTTTTTTTCACCAAGATAGCTCGGGCGTATTCCTAATCCTACAAGGATCATTAAAATAAAAAACCCAAGGTGGGCTGGATGAAATAAATCAAGTTTTGTGAATAAGAAGTTAAAGAAACTTGCTGAGAAACGGTAAAGGTTTGTTCCAAAAACGGTTAGCTGTCCACCGAAGGTATATCTATATTCAGAGATATATAAAGGGACGGATGTATCAAAACCGTTTTCTAAGAGGAACAATAAGCATAGTATAAGAGCAATAGGTGGTATAAAAAAAGGCCCTATAAACAAAAAAGCATTTGCAACCCATTCAAATATTCCTTTTTTCTCTTTTTTTGGAGCTACTTTTCCATAGTTTACACTAATGTAAAAATTAGATATCCCGCTTTTTGTAATGGTATATCCAAGAGCATGACAAACCGTCTGGAAAAAAATCCCTAAAAAATTAGTAAATCGGCAAAAAGCACCATGTTTAGGCCGTATTTTTTCAAGTAAAAGCTTTTGTCCCTCTATAAAAAGCATTTTTATAAACCAAAATAGGATAACACCAGCTATAGGTGCAAGTGGTGCAAAAACTACTATGTCAATGATTGAGCCTTCCATCCTCTCAGCAACAACGTAGTATTTTTTAAATATAAAACCTTATCTTTTAAACGATTTCAACATCCACTTGTTTTCCAGTATAATCATATGTCTTCCAGGATGACTCGTTAAAAGGAGAGGCCATTATCAAATGTATTCTTCCATGCTTTCTAAAAAGCTCTAGGTCTGCAGTAGACGGATTGGCACTTGGACTAGGGTGGCTATGAACAGTTCCAACGATATTAAAATCAACAGGTAGCATATGCATCCTGAAAATAGCATGTGAGTTACCAGATATTGTACCCGGTATTAATACAACCTCTGAAAGCAGGTTTTTCTTTTCATCATCAACCCGTAAGAAGCCACCAAACTCTCTAGGGTAAATTGATTTAGCGCTCTCAATTATTAGATTGAGGCATCTGCGGCTAATCATCCATTTTACTTGTTTTGTTTCTTTTGTTTTTTTCTTTTTAAAAAACAACATTTTTTACCTTACCAGTTTAAAGCGGACCATTTGACAAAAGCTCTCTCCGAAACGAACAAACCTTGCTTTTTTTTCAGAGCCGGTTATAAGTATTCTGCTATCAGGTGTGACCTCTGTGGGGTTTTCTCCGTCTATTACAATTCTTGACCCTTTGCTTTTGTGAAGAAGCTTTATCTGTATCTCCCTTTCTATTGGAACCACCCAGGGGC
Organism: uncultured Thermoplasmatales archaeon; assembly: GCA_964555835.1. Classification (GTDB taxonomy): domain Archaea; phylum Thermoplasmatota; class E2; order DHVEG-1; family DHVEG-1; genus CAZKUB01. The sequence continues at coordinate 14 of CAZKUB010000259.1, read as the reverse complement.
GAGCTGCTAGTTTA
>CAZKUB010000258.1:0-22430 GCA_964555835.1 uncultured Thermoplasmatales archaeon | reverse complement strand
ATAGAGAAAGCATTTTGATAACTTGTGGATAAAGGAGAAACAAAGACTAATAAATTTTATGTTGCACTTGCGGCCTTAATTTTAGTTCTTTTAATTGCTACTTTTATTTTTAGTGGAAACCAAATCACGCAGGCTATTATAGAAGATATATATCTTACAGAAGGATGGGATGATTTAGGTCAACGTTCTTATGATGAAAGAGTATTTGGTCTTGAAAAACAAGCAAGTATAAAATATGGACTTGAAGATAACTCTGCTTTTTTAAGAATTACAACAATCAAAACCCTGTTTATGATGAGCATTGAAGATCTTCTTGAAAAAACCGAAGAAACAATTTCTCAATCTGCATTTAATCAAAACATAACCCTTAATCAGACCTCTAAATTAAAGGGCTCAAGAATTTTAATTAATGGACATAAAACTTTCTATGTTTTATATAGTGGCTCTATTGTTTTAGATAATATAACTGATGAGATAGTGATAATTGGTGAAACATGGAATTGTGCAAGATCCGGAACCTCTATTATTTGTATAGGCTATGCTAAAATAACAGACAATATCAACTCCAATGCATATAATTATTCTTCTTTAGCAAAGATATTAGGTGATATATCTGGAAGTTTTGTACCAAGATTTGCTTCATCTGAATTTATAAAAGAAGATGGTCTTATATTTAATGTGAAATGTCACTAAATATTAGATAACTTTAGTTATTTTTGCAAGTTTTTTTGCAGCATCATGCGTAAGACCTGTTTCTCCTAAAATAGTGTATCTTTCTGGCCTTATTTCATGTGCTCTTACAAGTGCTTCTATTATTTTTTTCTTTGAAACACCTAATTCTTCAGATGTCGTTGGTGCTCCTATTTTTTTAAGTGTATTTCGTATTAGTTCCCAGTCACCCCCATGAAGATATACCATCAGTATTGCACCTATACCACATTGCTCTCCATGAAGAGGTGTTTTGTTTTTTCTTCCTTTAAGCATTATTCCTGGCCCTAGATGATCAAGCATATGTGATAACATATGCTCCGAGCCTGATGCTGGACGTGTACTTCCAGCAACGCTCATTGCAACACCTGATACTATCATTGCTTTTACTGCAAGCCATGCTGAATCTTCTGAATCAGGATGTATGTCGTTTACATTGTCTATTAGCATCTCTGCAGCGGTTTTTGCAAGAACTGCACCATGTGTACTAAATTCTTCTCCTTTCAAACGGTATGCAAGCTCCCAATCCATAACAGCTGAAATATTTGATATTACATCTGCACAACCAGAGGCAAGAGTTCTGTATGGTGCTTTCATAATTATTTTTGTATCTGCAAGAACTGCAAGGGGCGATACTGCTGTCTTTGAAACAGATCCTTTGCTATGCTTTAAAGAAGCACGCGGTGAGGCTATTCCATCATGAGCGGCAGATGTTGGAACACTTACAAAAGATTTTTTAAGCTCATACGCAGCAAGTTTTGCAACATCTATTACACTTCCTCCGCCTACACCTAGTAAAAGATCTATCTTGTTTTCATGTGCATACTTAATTACGTGGTTTACTTCTCCTACTGTTGGAGAGGATACTATTTTGTCTTTTACTTCATAATTACTTTTTTTAAGTATTTTATGTATTTCATCTCCAGATAACTTCTTGGTTTTTTTATCTGCAACAACTAGTACTTTGTTTCCAGTACTTATCCTTCCGCACAATTCTGCTATCTGTTGATTTGTATTATGTCCAACGATTATCTCTCTAGGAAATATCATTGTTTTTGACTTCGTAAATCGTTCCATATCAATTAGGGTAAACCATGGTATTAATATATTATTTTTTTGTTTCGTATTACGAAAAAATATGAAAACTACAGATTTGATATGGAAAAATAAGGAGAAAATACTAATTTATAGCATAATTCTAGCAGTTATCATTGTTATCGCAGGTTTGGTTTTAGCGCCATCTCTTTTTTATGATAACTGGATCTGGAAACATTACTGGGGGCCTATTGTAGCTGATTCACAAGGAGGCGTTGCTTTTCATAATGGCGTGCAGGCAAATCAGGGTTATACAATGATCTCAGAGATAACATATGGATTGATTTTCATCATTGCCTTGTACTATATTTATCAAATGTTGAAAAAACTTAATATTACAATTGACTGGAAATTTGCCCTAGCTCTTATGCCCTATATTATCTTTGGACCTGTTGGTAGAGTTCTTGAAGATACAGGATATTTTAAAGAGCCATTCGTTTACTGGTTTATTTCTCCGTTAATTTATTTTATGATAGCCTTTTTTGCAGTATCTTTTATTTTACTTGGCTACTATTTATCAAAAAAACTTAATTCCTCAAAAATTACTGTTAACAAAGTTTTATTTATGGGCGGGCTGATTTTTTTAATTCCTTCTTTAGCATTAATCATTTCATGGATTCTTGGTTTTCAGTGGAGTGAAACAACTGGTGTTAGGTTTGATGTTTTTGCAATAGTTTTATCTTCGGTGTTTCTAATCTTAGGGCTTGTTTATTTCGTTGCTAATTTTTATAAGGAAAAAAAAAATTTCATACATTATAAAAACCCTTTGAACCTTGCTATGCTAGGCGGTCATCTGGTGGATGGGATTACTACTTATATCAGCATTATAGAACCTTTTAAGATGGGTCTTTTTTATTCAGAGAAACATCCTGCATCTGATTTTTTATTAAATGTTTGGGGTCCTTTATTTCCAATTGTTAAATTTGTTTTGATAATTCTTGTAATCTATATTTTTGATATTCTTTACAAGGAAGAACTTAAAAATCATCCTAATTTAGTCAACCTTATTAAAATAGGTATATTAATTCTTGGTTTTTCACCAGGTCTGCGTGGCTTGTTACGCGTTACAATGGGGGTATAGTGTTATATTATGAGGCATCATCCTGATTGGTTGAAAGTTAAGATTCCCGGAGGGGATAATTTTGTTAAAATGAAATCTCTTATCAGGAATGCTAAGCTTCATACCATCTGCGAGGAGGCAAAGTGTCCAAATATTGCCGAGTGTTTTAACTCAGGTACCGCGGTTTTTTTAATTCTAGGTGATGTTTGTACTCGTAATTGTAGTTATTGTAATGTTTCTCATGGCATACCAGATGTTTTAAATTCTAATGAACCAGCGGATGTTGCAGAAAGTGTAAAAAAACTAGGTTTGAAATATGCTGTAATTACTTCTGTTACAAGAGATGATTTATTAGATGGCGGAGCAAGTGTTTTTATAAAAACTGTTGAAAAAATTAGAGAAATGAAAACAGAGTGTAAAATAGAATTATTAATCCCAGATTTTAAAGGAGATATTGGCTCTTTAAAAAAAATTGCAAAATCTAAACCTGATGTAATAAATCATAATATAGAAGTTGTTGAAGAACTATTTCCAACTATTCGTCCTGAGGGAAACTATAATACAAGTTTGTATGTTCTTAAAAACATTAAGAAAATAAACAAAAATATTTTTTCTAAATCTGGTTTTATGATAGGTATTGGAGAAACAACTGATCAGATAGTTAAAACCATGAAAGATTTAAGAAAATCAGATGTTGATTTTCTAACTATCGGTCAATATCTACAACCTACAAAAAAACATGCAGAAATTAAAAAATATTATACCCCTGTGGAGTTTAAAGAATTTAAAAAAATTGCTTTGGACCTTGGTTTTAAACATGTTGAATCAGCACCCTTGGTTCGTAGCTCGTATCATGCGCAGAATGCACTATTTTGAATAATTTTTATAAAGCAATAATTAATCAAGGGTTGATATGAATTCAAAATCGATATATAAAATTCCTAATGGAAAACTATTGAAACTTTCTCTTGAATACAATGAAAATGATAAAACCATTTCTAGTGTTAAGATAATGGGGGATTTTTTTGCTTACCCTGCAGAGTCTATAGAAGTTTTAGAACATGAGCTCAAAGGCGTAAAGATATCAAAAAAACAACTTTTTGATAAAATTAATGATACCATTAAAAAAAGTAACTTTGAGTTTATTGGTTTGACTGCAGAAGGATTAACTGAAGGAATACTTAGGTGTATAAAATGAAAGAACAATGGCGTTTTCTTGTAACAAATGCAAATACTGCTTATAGAAATATGGCTATTGACCTAGCAGTACTAAAGGCTAACAGTGAAGGTCATGTTCCACCAACGGTTAGGTTTTATTATTGGCAACCTTCTGCTATTACTATTGGTTATTTTCAAAGCCTAAAAGAAGAAGTAGATTTAGATATGTGTAAAAAACAGGGTGTTGATTATGTACGCAGGATCACAGGAGGTGGAGCTGTTTTTCATGAGCATGAGTTAACATATAGTATTGTCATACCAGAATCCCATGTTGAAATGCCAAAAAACATTATGGATAGTTACAGTCGTATTTGCGGCGCTATAATGAAAGGCTTAAAAAACATTGGGATAGATAGTACGTATCATCCTATAAATGATATTTTGTCGAATGGAAAAAAGATTTCTGGTAACGCTCAGACTAGAAAATATAACACTGTTCTTCAGCATGGCACTGTTCTTTTAGATGTTGATGTTGAAAAAATGTTTTCCCTTTTACGTGTTGCAAATGAAAAAATGATTGATAAACTTGTATCTGATGTAAAACAGAGAGTTACCTCTATAAAACATGTTTTAGACCGGGAGGTTTTTTTTGACGAACTCTTGGATGACATGAAGAAAGGATTTGAAGATGAATTTAATGTTGAATTGATTAAAGGTGAACTTACTGATTATGAATTAGAACTTTCCGATAAATTTGATAAAGAACGTTTTGCAAGTTATGATTGGAATCATAAAAGATAAATATTTTTTTAATATTCATCAAGATTAATTTTCATTCCATCTGATGCAGCAATGACTTTTACGCCGGTTTTTTCACTAAGTTTTTCTGCAATTTTCCAGGGTTTTGCTTTGATCATAGTCATGCCAAAATGAGTAATTACGCAAAGCTTAGGCTTGTTTGTTGCAATTATTTTTTCAGCGTCTTTAACATCGAGATGTAATATGTGATTTTTTCCTTCATACATTACTACGTTTATGATTAAAATGTCTCCATTGTAAAACTTTTCAAGACCTTCGAAAAACTTCGTATCAGAAATAATTGAGATAGTATGATTTTTACTTAAAAGATTCAACCCATATGTTTCAACACCATGAACATGTTCAACAGGAGTGTTGAAAATAATATTTCCTATCTGATACTCTTTTTTTTCGTCCAATATAATAACTTTGTCAACTTTTTTAAGGAAATGTTTCAGTATTACAGGATCGGTATTAATTGCATCACCCGGTGCAAAAAGCACTCCTTTTTTATCCCAGCCACCGTTTGTCATAGCTTCGATCATAATATTAACATCGTTTGAATGATCAAGATGTTTATGTGTAAGAACAATTGCATCCAGATCTCTTGGATTAAGTTTAGGTTTACTCTCACGACATCTAGTGAGAGTCCCAGGGCCTGGATCAATTAACAAATTTGTATCGTCTAAATTAAGCCAAATCCCTGCAGATTTTCTAAGTTGATTAATTAAAACAAAACGTCCACCACTAGTTCCAAGAATTTTTATCCAGCTCATACTATCACAGTTCTTTTTAGAAAACTATTTGCACATTGTAATTAATTTACCGATATGAACCTTGCTGAATATACTTATTATCTAGTAAGACAAATACCACCAGGCAGGATTTCAACATATGGTGCTGTTGCCAAGGCTCTTGGAAACAAAGGATACGCTCGGGCTGTTGGTAGATATATGAATAAAAATCCCGATGCTGATACAATGCCTTGTTTTAAAATAGTGAAATCAGATGGAAGCTTAGGTGGTTTTGGTAGAGGTATACAAGATAAAGTAAGAAGACTTAATAAAGAAGGTATATCTATAAAAAATGGAAAAATAGTTAATTTCAAAAAAGTATATTTTGCCGACTTTAAAACAGATTATCCCCTAAAAAAATTATAAATTTTCAAGTTCTTTACTTGATACTACACTTATATTATGCTCTTTGAACCATCTTTTGTATTCTGAAACAAGTGATTTTTTAAGTGATTTCTTGTGGATATATACCCCTTTTAAACCAGGTGTTTTTCTAATTGCTTCTTCAAACATTTCACCATTGATATTGCCTGCATCGATATGATATGAAGGTATCATATGTCCAAATGATGCTTTTTTTTCAAAAACTATATCTGAAAAACGAGGTGCATAATGTCCACCGCCTATCCCGACTAAAACAGGTATGTCTTTTGGTAAATCTTCTTCATAAAAATAGTTTTCAAAGAGATCAAGTAATGATTTCGCAATAATGTCTGCAGGTGCTTGTTTTTTCCATTCCTCCTCGCTACTTCCCACCTCTGCAAAAAATGTTGGGATACTCATATAGGGTCCGTGATGTGTTACTTCAAAACATACTTTGTGGTATGTTTTTACCATTGTTGAATTATTTTTTATGATTCTTAAAAGCTCAGTCATTAATCTTGGTGAAGATGGTGATAATGTTTTATCTCGCCCTCCAAATTCTGCCTTTCCATAATTTCCAATTGGGTGGGTTGTAAGAGTCGGCTCGCCTGTTTTACTCCTGTGTCTTGTTATAAATACCGCTTGTTTTGGTTGAATTCCCAATTGATTTTTAACTTGTTCGTCAAGATTTTCATGTCTTATAGTTCTATCTTTTATTGTTATCATTACTATATTTTTCATGATTGAGTTTTGATAGGCGGGATTTTCTTCAAAGCTGTTTATTTCCTTCCACTCAGAGTGTTTTAAAAGTCCTTTTTTAATATTACATCCTGCGGGATCTTTTTTTGATGATATAATTAAAATAGTAATTTTTCTCACCCTTAGCTTAGAAAACATGTAATGAAAAAATATTTATTAAAACTTTAGCAGAAATATGTTTATTTTTTACTTTTAAGCATCTCTTTTATTTTATCCATTCTTACAATATAATGTATCCTGTCTTCTATTGTCGCGACTTTTGAGATATATTTTATTTGCTCAACTTCTTCTTTTGTGGATAATAAACCAATTACTATCATTTTCTCAAAGAATATTTTATATTAATTAGTATATAATAATTGTTGTACAGTTATTATCGTATTAAATAAAAAAAACAAATTTTTAATCAGTATGAGAATATTTTGCAATTATTACTGTAAAACCTAAAAATATAGGTATTATTGCAATATAATAGATAACAGGAATCTGCCTTAAAAAAAATGTTAAATCATATCCATAATAATAAAGCAATATACATCCTAATAATACAAAAGGCACGATAAGTGCCAGTAGTAAAGGGATAGACTCCCTATTAACCATTTTATTATCCACCTTTTATTTTTCATCCATCCCAAATATGCTTTTTAATCATAGTACAATTCTTTTTTTATTGGACTGTATTTCTCGTCACCATAGAATATTTCTTCAGAGTTGCAATATGTAAAAGATGCAAACATATCTCGTGGTTTGTAATTTCTATCTAACGTATCCCAATAAACCTCTATGCCATTTTTATCAATTGCAAGAATTATTCCTTTATACTCTGATTTGTTACCATACTTGTCTTCACAGGTTCTTATCACACGCTGACCAAGTTTGAACTCATCATATAAAGATGGATATTTCTTCTTTTTTTTATCTCCTCTCAAGATATCTACCATCAACTAATCAAATTCTATGTTCTTTTGACTAAAATATATAAAGATATCTTGTTTAAATGAGCAGATTGAAATAAAGTCATATTGGAACTATTGCAAAGATATAAGATACAAAAGATGTTTCTCAAATAAAGGATGATTAAATGAAAATAATTAAATTAATACCGTTTATCGTTATAGTTCTCTTGACGTTTTCCAGCCTTGTTGCTTTATCTGAAGAAAATCCAAGCATCCTTTATGTAGCTGTTGATGGAACAGCAGATTATAACATTATTCAAGATGCAATCGATGATGCAAAAAATGGAGATGTGATACTAGTTAATCCCGGAATCTACTATGAAAATCTTGTAATAAACAAATCAATAACTCTTATGGCATATGATTCAGATAAAAACATTACCATAATTGATGGAAATAATAAGGATTCTGTTATACAACTTACTTATGATGAGATACATATCCAAGGTTTTACAATAACTAACTCAAGTTTTTATTCAATTGTAATAAAATCAAAAAACAACAATATAGAAAACAATCTAATAACAAATATTTGTTGTGGCATACATTTTTATGAAGGATCAAATAGGAATCTTATATCTAAAAATATAATTGAAAAATATGAGTTTTATGCAATATATCTTGTATCTTCATTTAATAATATCTTTGAAAATAATACTATAAATGGAGAAAAAAAAATACGTTATGCTGAAGCAGGAATAACAATATTTAATTCATCAAACAATATCATAAGAAACAATACTATTTTATCTAACAATCAAGGTATGTCTATATTTAATTCATCAAACAATAATACAATTAAAAATAACTTTTTTATGAAAAACAAAGATTGTGGAATTTATATAAACAGATCAAATAATAACCTGATTTATCACAACAATTTTATTGACAATAAAGAAAATGCAAATGACTCCGCAGAAAATATGTGGTACAACAGCGAAATTACGCAGGGTAACTACTGGAGTGATTATACAGGGCTAGACAAAAACAACGATGCACGAGGTGACGATCCGTATGATATATCTGGTGGGGATAATAGAGATATGTATCCATTAATGTCGCCTTATATGGGAAGATTAATAGTCTTAGATTATTACGTTGATGAATCTTCTGTTCATTTAATGCTAGTAGTTGGAATGATAATTACAATTATTTTCTGTTTACCAATAGGATTATGGTGGCGAAAAAAATATTTTAAGTAGTTTTGATTGTGCCTAGGACCGGTTCATAAATAAGTCCTTTATCCATAAGAGATGCAAGTGCTTCTTCAACATTATTTTTATCTAAACCTTGTTTTTTACACTTCTTTGTAATTGTATCCCAAGAAGCGCCGTCCTCCCCTTCAGTTTCTTTAATTACCTCAAGGACATTTTCTTCTATCTCTACGAAATCTTTATCTAAATCTTCAGTTTCTTCTTTTTTATCATCTGTTTTATCTTCAGATTCTAATATTTTTTCCTCGATGATTTCTTCTTTGATTATTTCTTTATATTTTTTAGGTTTTATATCCAAAAGATTATCTTTTCCAGGGACTAGATATTGAATTGATTCCTGTATAATTTTTACATATTTGTTTAAATCAATATTTTTATAATTCTTTAAAGCAACAACAATACCTTCGCATAAATCTTTACTAAAACCAAGTTTTCTAAGTTCAAACTCGTTTGATTCATTCATCTTCATTGCCTCAAGAACAGCTTCTATCCTATCCTTTGTATTTTTACATGTTTCAAGTATCCATCTATCACGAACATTTACGTCAACTTCCATAACATGCTCAGGACGAATTGAAACATAGATATCATCTGAATCTTCAGGCTTATATGTTCTAACCTTACCAATAACTGCCACAAACGCAGGGGATTGTATTTCTGATAACGCGTCGGTTATTTCTTTCTGATATGATCCAGAGTATAATGTGAAAACACCAGTCGGATCTGAAATATGTGCACGAACAAGGTCTCCTCCCTCAGATATGTTTTCAACATCTGTTAAAACTCCTATTAAAAAAAGCCTGTTGACTTTAGCACCTAAAGGAGTAATAACATATGAAGGAGCCATATCTCCTTCACCTTTTATCTCAACAGTAGAATCATTGTACTCCCCTGCAAATACTCTCCATGCAGCCTCTCTTTTCATAGAAGCTCCTCCAACTCATTTACAAGTTTTTCAGCTTCTTTAGATACATTTACATCTATAAATTCTGCATCTCTCACAATGATGCTAGTTCCAAAATCATCTCCAAGTGCATTACCTTTCAAAGATATTTTTTTTGCAAATAATCTGCTTTGTAATTCTTTTTCTAACTCATCTTCTTTCATTTTTTTTGCATCGTCCATATTCATATTAAGTATCTTTTCAGTAAGCTCCCTGTTAAGAATAGAAGTAACCGATCCTGTCCCATCATCTACTGTTAATTTAAGACGCATATCTGCAGTTCCTTTTACATCACCATGAACGCTGCATTGACCATTCATTAAAACACGATTGCACTCCGGGCAGCGCAGAACAAAACCAGAACCCCGATGTATATCTATTATGGTTCCTTCTAATTCGACGTCCAGAGCACCACGTTTTTCAACAATCTTGTGCAAAGGCATTTTATTAAACTCTATATCTTTTTTAGATATCTCTGATTTTTCTAGTTTTTCAACATTTGCATTTGAATCAAATGTAAGCTGGGGGATACCTTTCCAAGTTTTTACATAACCACCTGAGATCCTGAGAACATCATCTTTTTTAATTTTAAAATCATCCCAACTTGTAAACTGTGCTTTACCTGTTTCATCCCCGATAGTGCCTGAGAAAACCTTCTTTTTCTCACCGTTTACTTCTACATCTCTTTCATTAATTTCGAGAATTCTTGCTTTTACATCAACGCGACCCATGCCTGAATGTAGAGCAGCTACAGTTGCTTCTTTAGGTTTAAAAGCATCCTCTGGAAGTTTATCTTTTTCAGTTTTTTCAACATGAACTCTATCTCCAAAATTTAACTGGACAGCGCCTTGCCATTCTCGCGTATATGCATTTTTTACTTCTACTACATCGCCTTTTTCCACTTCTATTTTTTTCCAAGACGTAAAAGAAATAGTCCCACTTTCATCACCAAGAATTCCATAAAAAATTTTCTTATTTTCACCCTTGACCGTGATTTCTTTAGGATTAATTGCAATTACATGTCCTAGTAGTTTAACACTGTATTGATTTGGTTTTAAATCAGAGATAAGTGTTCTTTCTTCAGAAGAAGAACCGGTAAATACAGTAGCTCCTCCATATTTTTTAACAAGTGTCTGCTTTGCCTGCTCAACTGGCACGCCATATTCCATAAATTTTTCAAATTCTTTTTCAAGATCTTCACGAGAAACATTTTTTTTCGTTTCTTCGTCAAGACTATTTATGATTTCATCTATATCAGATTTAGTATCAGTAGTCACAAATGTAACCTCCCAAAAATTGCATCAAATTTATAATATATCAAGTTATCTTTATTTTTTTAATAAAGACCTGTTATTTTTCCTTTCGAATCAATATCAATATCCTCAGATAAAGGTTTTTTAGGAAGCCCCGGCATAGTTGTTATTTTGCCAGTCATTGGAACTAAAAACCCTGCACCTGCAGAGAACTTTATCGCCCTAACAGTTATTTTAAAACATTTAGGTCTTCCAAGAAGTTTAGAATCATCAGATAAGGAATATTGTGTTTTTGCAATACAAACAGGTAGTTTGTTTAAACCTATTTTTTCACAGAGCGCAATGTCGTTTTCTGCATTAACACTATATACTACTCTATCGGCTCCATAGATTTTTTTAGCAATAATTTCAATTTTTTCTTTTACAGACAATTTTTTATCATATAACACTTTAAACTTCGTAGGATTGTTATGCATGAGACTTACTAGTTTACCTGCAAGCTCTATTCCACCTTCTCCACCTTGACTCCAGATATCTGCAACAGAAAAAACAATATTTTTGGAATTGCAGAAATCCTCGATAATTTGTATTTCTTCTTCAGTATCATCTATAAATTGATTAAGAGCAACGATTACTGGTATTTTAAAATATGATATGTTTTCCAGATGTTTTTCAAGGTTTACAAGGCCTTTTTTAACATCACCATTTCCATGTTTTTTCAAGGCTCTAATGCTTACAAGCATAACTACTGAATCAGGTTTTAAATTTCCAGTTCTGCAGACAATGTTGAAAAACTTTTCAGCACCAAGCTCTGAACCAAAACCTGCCTCTGTTACAACGTAATCTGAAAGTTTTAAAGCCATTTTTGTAGCAATAAGACTACTTGTACCATGTGCAATATTTGCAAAAGGACCACCATGGACAAAGGCTGGAACTCCTTCGATTGTTTGTACAAGATTAGGTTTTATCGCATCTTTTAAAAGAACGGCCATAGCACCTACTGCTTTCAAATCCTTTGCATAAACTGGTTTATTATCATATGTGTAGGCAACAATAATTCTACTAAGCCTTTCTTTTAAATCTTTTAGGTCTTCTGAAAGACATAATATCGCCATTATCTCTGATGCAGGTGTTATTGCAAATTCTTCTTCATGAGGAACACCATCTGAAGGACCTCCAAGGCCTACAACAACCTTTCTAAGTGCTCTATCACTTATATCCATTACACGAGGCCATACAATATAACGCGGGTCGATATGAAAATCATCGCCGTAATGAATATGATTATCAAGAAGACTTGCAAGCAAGTTATGTGCGCTAGTAATAGCATGCATGTCTCCTGTGAAATGAAGATTGATATCTTGCATAGGAATTACTTGTGAGTAACCGCCACCAGCGGCTCCTCCTTTCATACCCATAGTGGGTCCAAGAGACGGCTCACGTATACAAAGCATGGTTTTTTTACCAAGCTTGGACAGGGCCTGTGCAAGGCCTATGGTCATTGTAGTTTTTCCTTCTCCATCGGAAGTAGGATTAATAGTTGTTACAAGAATTAGCTTGCCATTTTTGTTTTTACTGATGCGCTCAAAAATCTTAGGATGCACCTTTGCTTTATAATTTCCACAGGGAATAATTTCATCCTCATCTATCCCGATTTTTTTAGCAATACTGTAAATATCCTGAATATTTGCTTCTCTTGCAATTTCAATGTCAGATTTCATAATCAAAAAGGTAAAGAAAAAAAGAGGTACTTAATAATTTACATTGTATCTTCAACTATTTTTAAAATTCCACTCGTTTTTTTATTAGTTGCTTTCTCTAAATCCTGGATCTCTGATGAAAGTTTTTTTACAAATTCTTCATCTTTAATCGATTCAAGATTTATTTTAACATTTAAAACCGCAGATATTACACCAGCTTGTGCCATAAGTGCAGATACCCCTGCATCAGTAATAGAATTGCTATTTCCTTTTTCGGCTACACCTTTTGCAATATCAAGAATCTCTGCACATGTTCTTGCAGTTTCAAGCGGTACTTGTGCTGCTGTTTTGTAGCCTTTTTGAATTGCATCGCTTCGTTTCTTTTTTTCCTCTTCTGTTTCCTTTGGCATTTTAAACGCTTTTATAACATCATTGAAAGCTTCTGTATCTTTGTCAATTAACTCTTCAAGTTTCTTTCTGAGTTTTTCACTTTGTTTTAAAACCTTTTTAATGTCATACTGTACATCTGCATATTTTTCTTTTCCAACTGTAAGATTACAGACCATTGAAGAAAGTGCTGCGCCTAAGCCTCCGGAGAGTGCTGCAACGCTACCTCCGCCAGGTGCAGGGCTGCTGCTTGCAAGCTCTGAAAGAAAACTACTTATTTTCATTGATGCAAGAGGCCCTTTTTCCTGTATCATATATTCTATTACTTTTTCTTCTGGTTTAAATGGATATAATTCTGACAAACCCAGTTTATCTATTGCAATACTTACTAACTCTTCCTCATCATATATTTTAATTCCTTCTTTTTTTGCATAAAATTTTCCTGCAATAGTTAACGACTCTTTTGGAACAAGTCCTACAATTTCACTACCGGTTGCTTTCACTCCAAGTTTTTCTGCTTCTTCTTTTACTGCTTCAAAAACATCATGAAGATTTACTTCTCTGTAGTTCAAAAGATTCATTGATACTTGTGCAATATTTTCATCATACATCATTCCTCCTGCTTGAACTTCTTTGAATCGTCCGGGTATGCGTTCTGGTTTGCCATCAGGGCCAATTATTTTGTTTTCATCTTTGTCTTTTTTAAGAACACCGCTGCCCCTAATTTTTCCTGCAACTTCTGAAGCAATATTTTTATCATTTGTGTCAAGGTTGATATTATATGCAAGAAGGATATCTCGACAGCCTGTAGCAGTTGCACCGCTTTTTGCTACAAACATTGGTTTACCATAGTCTGGCTTAAAAGAAGGATTTTTGAATTTTTCTTCAAGTGCTTCGTATTCTCCTTTTCGGATTGCTGGAAGTTTTACTCTATCTGGTTTTGTTGCTGATTTTGCATAAAGAAAAACAGGTATTCCTAGCTCTTCTGCCATTCTTTTACCGAACTTCTTTGAAAGCTCTATGCAGTCTTTATCAGTAACACCTTTGATTGGGATAAAAGGACAAACATCAAGTGTACCCATCCGGGCATGTTCCCCTTTATGTTTTGACATATCAATAAGAGCAGTTCCTACTTTTGCTGCTTGAAATGCTGCTTCAACAATTTTTTCTGGTTCACCTACAAAAGTATATACTGTACGGTTGAAGTCTTCACCAGGATCAACATTTAATAGTTTTACTCCAGAAACTGTTTTGACTGCTGCAGAAATCGCGTTTATTATGACTTTGTCTTTTCCTTCACTAAAATTTGGAACACATTCAACAATTTTTTTCATTGCCTCGCACCGTAAACCCTTAATCTAGGTTATTCTTTTAACTGTTTGGGAAAACAGCATGGAAAAAGTAGATATTTTAATTAAAAATGCCAATGAATTAATCACTCTTAAAGGCTTAAATTCTCCTAGAAAAAAGAATGAAATGAGTGAGATTGGGATTATTCAAAAAGGCTCTGTTGCAATTAAAGATGGAATAATCTTAGATGTTGGAAAAAATATTTCTTATAAAGCGGAAACAGTAATTGATGCAAATGGAAAAACTGTTATGCCTGGTTTTATAGATTCTCATACACATCTGGTATTTTCAGGAAGCCGCGAGTTTGAGCTTGATTGGAAACTAAAAGGATTTTCATATCTGGATATTAAAAAGAAAGGAGGTGGTATCTCATATACTGTTGAAAAAACCAGAAAAGCATCTGCTGCTAAACTTTTTGATGAGGCAAGAAGCCGACTTGATAGAATGCTTTCATATGGTACAACTACGTGTGAAGCAAAAAGTGGTTATGGTCTTAACACTGAAACAGAACTTAAAATTCTTAAGGTTCAAAAGAAACTTAACAGCACCCATCCTGTTGATATTGTCTCGACATTTCTTGGTGCGCATGCAATTCCAAAAGAGTATTCTGCCTCAGAGTATGTAAAAGTTATAGTTGATGAAATGCTGCCTAAGGTATCAAAGTATGCAGAGTTTTGTGATGTTTTCTGCGAAAAAGGATTTTTTACTTATGCTCAATCCAAAAAAATCCTTGAAGAATCAAAGAAATACGATCTTACACCAAAGGTTCATGCAGATGAAATAGTAGATACCAACGGTGCTTCTCTTGCAGCAGAAGTTGGTGCAATTAGTGCTGAACATCTCCTGATGACCTCCGATAAAGGAATAAAAGATATGGCCAAAAAAGAAGTAATTGGTGTATTACTCCCAGGAACACCTTTTTCCCTTATGATAAAGGATTATGCACCTGCTCGGAAAATGATTGATGCAGGTGTTCCTGTAGCCTTTGCTACTGATCTGAATCCTAATTGTTATGTTGAAAACATGCAGTTCATAATCCAACTTGCTTGTTTTAATATGAAAATGACACCAGCTGAGGCAATATGTGCTTCTACATTTAATGCAGCATGTGCAATTGGCAAACAAGAAAGTATTGGCTCTATTGAAAAGGGAAAGCAGGCAGATATAATCATATTAGATGTACCTAATCATCTTTTTATCCCTTATCATTTTGGTGTTAATCATGTTGAAAAAGTAATTAAGAAAGGCTGTGTATTGTTTTTAGATGGGTAAATGCAAACAAAATCAAAAGAGCAGATATCCATCAAAGAATTTAACAAAATATAAATAGGGTCTTTTTTTATATGTGTAATGAAATGGGTTATAAGAAACAATTTGAATTGTTTGTAAGAGATTTAGAATTAATTAATATTTTTTTTAGTATTTCTTTTTCTATGACAAAAATTATTACCCTATGTATCAAAACAGTTTCTGAAACATTAAGAACTTTTAATTGTAGCTTAGCTAAATATATTAAGGCAATAGTAGTTTTTACAAATAGAGGGGTGCTGTTACTGTGATTAATATCATTCTAATGTTGCTTTTGATACTCGTCCTTTCTCGACTTTTAGGTGAACTATTTGAGCGAAAAAGGTTACCTGTTATCATAGGGGAGATTCTAGCAGGTATTCTCATTGGCCCCGCTGCATTAGGCTTGATTGAACCTGGACCTGAATTTAATGTGATTGTAAACTTAGCCCTGTTTTTTATGATATTCACTACAGGTCTGGAGTTTTCATTAAGCCATGTAAAAAGAGATATCCGTCCAAGTTTATCTATTGCTTTTATGGGAAATGGCATAGCATTTCTGGCAGGAATGTCAATAGCTATTGCCTTTGGCTATGAGATGGTTGAGGCATTGTTTATAAGTTGTGTATTTTCCCTAACTGCACTTCCTGTTGCGTTAAGGGTTCTTATGGATCTCAAATTAAATAACACTCGTTTCGGCCATCTTGTTATATCATCATCGATTCTTGATGACCTGTTTAGTATAATATTACTGTCTCTTATCATACCGCTTGCTCTTGCAGAGACATATGATGTACAGACCCTTGTTGGTCTAGTGTTAAAAATGGCAATTTTTCTTCTAATAATCTATCTTATTAACCGCTTCTTTAAATGGCGTAATGAGCTACCAACTCATTATATTAAACATTATATACGCAAGTTTCATAGTCGTGAGATTGAGTTTACAATAATCCTTTTGGTTGGTTTAGGCCTGGCGTTTCTCGGTGAAATAATGGGTGTTACCTTTATCATTGGTGCGTTTTACGCTGGTGCCATTATAAGTGAAAAAATAGTTGGTGAATGGGTCTTTAAGAAAACTAATTCTGTTTTAAACACGATCAGCTTTGGATTTTTTGGTCCATTATTTTTTGCGTATATAGGTATGAACTTTATACGAAGAGAATTCTGGTTTGAATCTGGTACCAGTGAGATTTTATTATTCCTATTCATAGCAGTGATATTCATTTTGTTTGCATTTATCGGGAAAGCTGGAGGAGTTTATTTAGGCGCACGTTTATCAAAAATAAAGAGAAAAAGTGCAGCCACAGTTGGAATGGCTATGAATGCGCGAGGATTAATGGGGCTTGTCATTGCAGGTTATGGCTTTGAGATGGGCATTATCACTGATAGAACTCTTTCTCTTTTAATTATTATGAGTATTGTCACAACACTAATGACTCCGTTGCTTCTTAAAAGGAAACTTAAAAAAGATCGTACCATTAAGGATCTTGAGGAGAAACCAGGGTCATCTTAAGATGCTTAAGATAGATTATAGACTAGTTTACAGCTGAAGTTTATGAATTTTTTTATTAAATAGGTCTTAATGTACCCGCGAAAACTTGCCAAGCAAGTGCAGATTTTGCAATTAAGCTGAGCATTATATACATTTTCTCTCCGTATAGGTAGTCCTTCCATTTTCCAATCTTTTTGTATTGTAAAACCATATTTATTGCAAAGAGATTAAAAAATACAGCTATAGTGATAAAAATTGCTATTACAAAATCTGGAACTGATTCGGCAGTGATTAATGGAATAAAAATTACAACCCATGGTATGAATCCTGAGATACATCCAATGTTATATGAAAGCCAACTGGTTTTTTTTGTTTTTTGATTATGAACTTCCATCATTAACCCCATAAGATTCATAACAGCAGTTAATGTAAATAATGCAAGTAATGTCCCTATATCATAAATCGTAACAAGCATGGCGATAATTACAATCATAAGTGAAGCGCTCAATGAGTATTCATACCACCGGGCAGGATTCATATGTTTTTTAAGATTTTTAACATACCATTCATAAAGAACTGTTGCAATAAGAAAATGAGCAGCTGCAGACATAAAAAGGAACAAGGCAACCAAAGGACCAATACGCAATTCATACAGGGTTTCAACGATAGGAGAGATTGTTTGAGTAATTGGATCAAAAACCGGATGAGAATACTTCAACGGCAGAGTAAAATTATTACTCAGCATCAACATTAAAAGCCCCTGGATTAAATGAAAAATACCCATTACTGCGTTAAAAATTCTTAATCGTTTAAAGCATTTTTCTCCTAAAGATGTGAAACAATCATTTACTTTTTTTTCTTTATTTGCTTGTGGAAATGTATATTTTCCATAGGTTGAGCAAGTGGGGCAGGTAATATACAGAGTTTCTGCAGGTTTTCCTTGAACTGTTAATTGATGTTGGCATTTAGGGCATTTTATTTTTATTGCAGTCATCATGTCTCTCCCGATATAAAATATGAATTAGTTAATTCATATAAGAACATAACCATCTCTTTAATAAATGATATAAATTCCTAACAATTTAAAAGTTCAATAAATTGAGAAACATTGTAAGAATATTTACCATTTTCATTAAGCATGTTTGCTATTGGAATTAACATTATAAAAACATTAATATGATTCAACAAAGACTCATTTGTTCTTTATTAGTTTTTCAAAGCGAATATTTATATCTAAAAGATACTTCAGAAATAATATATTTTTCAAAGACTGTAGTAATATTCACCTTCAGATCTTTGTTTTCTGTCGATATATGAATCAGGTTTGTTTACACGAGGTCTGCGTGTTTCCTCATCGCGACGGAAAGTAATATCCACATCTTTTAGAAACATGTTCATTCCTTCGTGCAAACTAAATGGACCTTGTGCATGACCTTTTATCCCGGGTTTTCCATCAAAAACAATTAGAGCATCACTTATCATATCTATGAAGTATACATCGTGATCTACAATCATTGCGCTTTTACCTGATTTTTCAATAACCCTGCGTACGGTACGAGATGTTATCATACGCTGCTCACTATCAAGATAAGCAGAAGGCTCATCAATAAGATAGATATCTGCTTCTTGAACAAGACAGTTTGCTGTTGCAACTCTTTGCAGCTCTCCGCCACTGAGAGTAGATAATTCTTTTTCAAGTAAATACTTTAGATTCATTGGTTCAAAAATTTCTCCCTTATAAAATGAGTGGGTAAACAAAGAAGGTGAATTAACTTCTAAAAATGTGCGAACTGTTCCATCAAAATCAGGAGTAATATATTGAGGTTTATAGCTTACTTTTATCTGACTTTCAACTTTGCCACTTGTAGGTTTTATTGCACTTGCAAGCATTTTTACAAAAGTAGTTTTACCAATAGCATTGGGTCCTACAATTCCTATTATTTCTCCTTGTCTGATTAAGCCTTTGTCTACTTTTAAAGAAAAATTTTTGTATTCTTTGGAAAGATGTTCATAGCTTATTAAAACACGCATAAGTTGCCGCTGCTTTGGAGGATGAGCAAAAAACTCGATTTTTTCACCAAAACGAATATTTTCCTCCTGAAGATAACCTGAGAGATAAGTGTTAATTGCGTGGCGTACTCCTCGGGGATGAGTAACGACACCATATGCTCCTTCTTCACCATAAACCAAATGTACATTATCACATAAAAAATCAAGAATAGCCAGGTCATGCTCTATAACAAGAACTTTTTTCTTAATGGATAGTTCTTTTATGATTTTTGCAACTTTCAACCTTTGATGTATATCCAGGTAACTTGAAGGTTCATCAAAGAAATACAAGTCTGTATCCTTTAAAAGCGCGGCTGCAATGCTTACAAGCTGTAACTCTCCTCCTGAGATCTCTTTTTTTTCGATTTCTTTGTCAAGTACTTTTTCAAGACCTAGTTTTTCAACTATTTCATCAAGTTTTCCTAAAGAGTCAGATTTTTTCAAAATATCCTTTATTTTCCCTTTCAAAATCTTAGGAAGTTTATCTACATATTGTGGTTTGACGATACTTGAGATTTCATTACTTGATAATTGTTTGAAATAATCATATAACTCAGAGCCAGAGTAATAATCTAAGACCTTATCCCATGCTGGATTTGATTCAAAATCGCCGAGATTTGGAATTATTTGTCCTGACAGAATTTTTATAGCTGTGGTTTTACCTATACCATTGGGTCCAAGTATGCCTGTACAGATGCCTTCTTTTGGAACAGGTAACCTGAAAAGTCTGAAACCGTTTTTCCCGAACTGATGAACTAAATCCTCAGATAATTCCTCTGCAAGACCAATGATTTTAATTGCATCATATGGACATTTATGAACACATATCCCGCAACCAACACAGAGTTCTTCAGAGATGATAGGCTTGCCTTTATCACCTTTTATTATTGTTTCATCGCCAGCGCGTACTCTGGGGCAATATTTTATGCATTCATATGAGCAATTATTTGGTTTGCATCTGTCTTTAAGCAGTACTGCTATTCGCATGTTATTCTTATCAATGACAAGAAAATACTTATTAAAAGGTTTTTTATTTAAGTTGATGAACTAAAATAATCAAATACTTGACAGAAAAATATAATACTGATAAATAGAATTACTTGATGCTTAGCAGGCTATGAGTGGAAGAGGAGATATAAATGGATAAAAATCAAAATATTCATATTAAACTTGAGATAGGCAGAGATCCTTCTACAGGAAAATTAAACATTATGACAAAATTTGACCCAAATGCCCCAAATTTTGAAAGAGATGATGAAGGCTTTAGTTGGTCGCCAACACCTGAGGAAAGAGAGTTTCTAAACGAAGCATTTGACATGGTTACAAAAAAATAAAACAAAGCTTCTACATTTTCATATTTTGGTAGAAACATTCTCCATATTAAGTTTAAACAGTAACTCCTCTAATCTTTCATGAGAAAAACCTTTATCTATCTCACTTAAAAGCTCATGTGTTTTATAAAATATTTCGTCTTGCTCTATTACCCCATTTAGTGTTTTATCTATCACGTTTTGATAGATGTGTCTACAAATTAAGATACCATCTTCAAATGTTAAATCCTCTCCCATTCTCCTGACCTCCTCAATGACTAATATCATGTAATAAAATAAAGATTTATAAAATTTGTTAAAAAAATACAAATCAAATTATTTTTTTATCGCAATGTTTTTTCATTGAACAATTCTTGCATCTATGTGCATTATCATGATTTAAACTAATATTTCCTGTCCTCATGCTATATCTCATTTTTTTAATTGTGCTTTCAAGATCATACCTTGCTTTAGGATTAAATGGTATCTTAAATTCTGAATCTTGATTGTATACCAATATTCCAAAAGAAACAAAATCATTATAGTTTTCTTCTATTAATTGACAATATGCTGCAAGTTGTAAAACATGATTTTGTAGAGGAGTACTATATTTTCCTGTTTTAAACTCAACGGGAATATAATGATTACCATTTTTTATAATATAATCGGGTTTACCTGCAATCATATATTTTTTTGAAAACAAGGGTTTTGCAGGTTTACTTAAATCATTGTATGTTATTTTTCCATGCTGAACTTTGTGTTTATCTTTAGTTTTTTCTGCAGATGACTTAAAAATTTTTGATATCATCAAAAAAACCATTGATAAAAAAAGCAGTAAAACACCAATTATTATCTGTGAAATTATATCACCTCAAGTACTATCATTAAAATCCCAAGAACAAGAAATATGTAACTTATTATCTTAAAAATATTAGATTTTTTTTGTTTTTTCTCGACTCTATTAATGTTTAATCCAAGTTCTCTATGTTTTTCTAGTCCTTTACTTAAATAAACAGAATCAGGTTTATAGCCTTTTTTCTGGAGAAACCATCCAACTGAGCAGTATTTATATTGCCCTATTTCAGATGCATTGATTACGTTGTTTTTATTACCTAGATTTTTCATTTAGTATCTTATAATGAAAAACATGTCTTTTAACTATATTCTGGGGTTTGTTGAAAGTATAAAAGATGTTTTTCTTAAAAAAGGGTAAACGCAATCATTTGATAAAAAAAAATTATTGTTTTTAATTACTAGCTACCAAACATTTTTTTTGAGTGCAAAGGTTATATTTATTATACAGATATCTAATTTTTACTGAATTAGTTTTTCTAATGCTTTGTATGCTTTAACTGCGTCTTTTTTGTGAATTATAAAAGTAAGTTCTGTATTGGTTGAGACTACTTCAAAGATATTTACATTATCCCAAGCGATATTTCGTATTATGCTAAATATTACGCCCGGAGTATACAAAAAATCTTTTGAAAAAGTCATTGTAAGTGAAACTAGTTTTTCTTCTATATTTAGTATTTTTTCGTTTTTTAATATTTCTTTAATCTTGTCTTTGTATCTTTCGTTTGTAACAATATTTACCTCATTGCTACCTTGTATTATGTTTAAAACGTTGTTTTTATCTAAGCTTACTATGTCATATAATTTTTTTAATTCATTCGGAAGAGTTGAGGATCTCTGAACTGCAAAATCACATAATTGTGTTTTCATTATTATATCTGAGGAATAGTCAAACTTGATTT
>CAZKUB010000257.1:0-4806 GCA_964555835.1 uncultured Thermoplasmatales archaeon | reverse complement strand
CTGACTGGTTGAAGGCTGGAGGCAGTGTTATATTTATTTTTTTGCTTAATTTTTTCTGCATATCTGCGTAGTGCCATTTCTATTGCGTGTCTTTTTACTTTTTTTCCTAATTCTTCTTCTACATCTGGTTTTATTTGTTCTGAAAGATATGCGTATGAAACTATATTTTTATGCATTGATTCTTGTATGTATACTTTTTCGTCAATTATCTTGTGAACGATATTGCTAATGGTTACCATAACAAAGCACCGATATGTTTGTGATTATAATCACATTAAGTATTTATATAATTTTTTGTTTTTATAATCACTGATAATATGTTAAGATGCCCTGAATGTTCAACACAAATAGATATACAAAACCCGAGAAATAGCAATATACTAGAATGTTGTGGATGTGGAATAGATTTAGAAATACAAGGGAATCTCATCCTTGCGTTACAACTTCCACCATGTGAAGAATAAAATGAAGGTATAACAAAATGGTAGAAATACTAGATACAACACTAAGGGAAGGGGAACAATCCCCAAATGTAACACTTACAATAGATGAAAAAATCAAAATCGCAAATATGCTGGATGAGTTTGGCGTAGATATAATAGAAGCCGGACATCCGATAGTATCAAATGATGTGTTTAAAGCAATTAAAGAAATATCAAATCAAAACCTAAACGCAGAAATTATGGCACACTGCAGAGCAAAAAAAGAAGATATCGATCAAGCAATAAAATGTGACGTTGATTGGGTTGGAATTTTTTTATGTGTTAAAGAAGACAGACTTAAAAACCAATTTAAAATAGATATAAACAAAGCAATAAGCATAATAAAAGAGTCTATACAATATGCAAAAGACCATGGACTTAAAATTAGATACACACCAGAGGATGCTACAAGAACTGAATACTCAGTATTAATAAAAGTCGCAAGGGAAGCAGTACAAGCAGGAGCAGATAGGATAAGCATAGCAGATACTGTAGGTGCTATTACCCCTAATAACATGTATAATTTAATCAAAATGCTAAAAACAGATATCGCAGCAAAACTAAATATTCATTGCCATAATGATTTTGGTCTTGCAACTGCAAATGCACTAGCAGCATATGAAGCAGGAATATCAACGATAGATGTTTCCATCAATGGAGTTGGAGAAAGAGTAGGCATTACATCTATATCTGAGATATGTCCAATTCTACATATTTTATACAAAGAAAAAAACAACTGGGATTTAAGATTACTTGTAGAAATGTCACAAACATTATCAAGATTTTGTGGAACAAGGCTTGATGATAACTCTCCAATAATAGGAAAAAATGCTTTCTCACACAAAGCCGGGTTACATGTTTCAGCAGTTGTACAAAACCCCGAAAATTATGAATATTTTTCTCCAGAGATTGTTGGCAGAAAAAGAAATTTTATAATTGATAAAATGGCCGGAAGCAACACATTACAACAAAAAATATCTGACATGGGTTTAGAAATAAACAAAGATGATGGGACAAGGCTGATGAGTTATATAAAATCTAAAGAAAAAGGAACAACATCAGAAAATGAAATAATTCAAATATTGAAAGATAATACCTGCATACCACACAACTTTGCATAAATATTAGTATCCTTGAAGAGGGAAAAAGTGTTATGAGTTTATATATTGGTATTCGTAGAGAGGATAAAAACAAATGGGAACGACGCGCACCTATTACACCGGCACATGTAAAAGAACTAAAAGAAAAACATGACATAAATACCATTGTTCAACCATCCGATATAAGGGTTTTTAAAGATGAAGAATACAAAAAAGTAGGAGCAGAAGTAAACGAGGATTTAAGTCATTCAAAGGTAGTTTTTGGAATAAAAGAAATGCCACTTAGTTTTTTTCAAAAAAACAAAACATACGTTTTTTTCTCACATACAATAAAAGGACAAAAGTATAATATGCCGATGCTTAAAAAAATGATTGAGCTTGATTGCAACCTTGTAGATTATGAAAAAATCACTGATAAAAAAGGTCGAAGACTTGTATTTTTTGGAAGATATGCAGGAATCGCTGGAATGATTGATACACTGTGGGCCTTTGGAAAAAGACTTGAATACAAAGGAATAAAAACACCATTTAGTGAAATTAAAAAAACAATAGACTACAATAGTCTTGAAGAAGCAAAAAATCATATTAGATACATTGGTGGAAAAATAAAAGAAGAAGGAATACCTGAAACTTTATCCCCGATTGTAGTAGGCTTCGCAGGATATGGTCATGTATCAACGGGTGCTCAAGAAATACTAGACATTCTGCCTGTTGAAGAAATAGGACCAGGACAACTTGAAAAAATTCAGGACCACTATGATCCAGAAGTTATCTATAAAGTTATTTTCAAAGAAAAAGACATGGTGGAACCAGTCTCCCCGGAAAGACTTTTTAACCTTGAAGAATACTACACAAAACCTAATCTGTACCACTCGATATTTACACAATATATAAGTCGCTTAAGTATTCTTATGAACTGTATCTATTGGGATGAACGCTATCCGCGACTTTTAACAAAAGACTTTTTAGAAGAAAACTTCACAGGCCGAATGAAACTAGAGATAGTAGGTGACATAAGTATTGATATCAATGGTGCAATTGAGTTTACTGAAAAAGCAACTAAGCCAGATGATCCAGTATATGTATACAACCCTATCACAAGGGATGTAACTGATGGATATAAAGGAAAAGGCGTACTTGTAATGTCAGTTGATAACCTTCCCTGTGAACTGCCTAAAGAATCATCTGTTGCTTTCAGTAACTCGCTTATAAGCTTTATTCCAGAAATTGCAAAAGCAGATTACGATGTTGATTTTCAAAGCTTAGGCCTTCCAGAAGAAATAAAAAAAGCAGTTATTCTCCACCGGGGTAAGTTGACACTAGATTATCGTTATATCAAAGAATTTTTATAGCGTCTTATGTTTTGCCTGCTTGGCAAAACGGTATAGCTATTATAGGAGGTACAAATGTTATGACAAAAAATATTTTGGTACTTGGTGCAGGATTGGTCTCTAGACCAATGATTAGATATCTACTTGAAAAAACTGATTTTACTGTTACAATGGCAAGTCGTACTGTTTCCAAAGCAAAAAACATAATAAATAATCATCCACGAGGAATAGCCGTAGAGCTCAATGTAAAAAATAATGAGCTATTGTATAGACTTGTGAAAGAATCCGATTTAACGGTGAGCCTTCTACCATATGAATATCATGTGAAAGTTGCAAAACTCTGTATAAAATACAAAATACCAATGGTTACAACTTCTTATGTCTCAGATGAGATGAAATCACTAGACGATAATGCAAAAGATGCAAAGATTCTCATTTTAAATGAATGTGGTCTAGACCCAGGGATAGATCATATGAGTGCAATGCGAGTCATCCATGATGTCGAAAAAAAAGCAGGTAAGATTATTAGTTTTAAATCATCTACAGGAGCTCTTCCTTCTCATGAAGTAAATACTAATCCTTTTGGCTACAAGTTTTCTTGGGCTCCTCGCGGGGTACTACTTGCATCAAAAAACCCTTCTAAATGGCTTGAAAACGGGAAGATAAAAGAATACCCTGGTGAACAACTCTCTGAAAACTATTACATACAAGATGTGCCTGATGTTGGAAGTTTTGAAAATTATCCTAACCGTAACTCTGTTCCATACAAAGAAATCTATGGGCTTAAAGATGCAGAAACGGTGTACCGGGGGACATTTCGTATGACCGGCTGGTGCGAAACCATGAGAAAAATAGTAGCTCTAGGTTGGTTAGATGATAAACCACTTAAGGGTTTTAAAGGAAAAACATATGGAGATGTAACACGTTATTTAATTGCTGCAAAACCTGATGATGACTTAGAAGAAGCAACTGCAAAATACCTTGATCTTGAAACATATTCAACAGTTATCAAAAGATTAAAATGGCTAGGTCTTTTCAGCGATAAAAGGCTTCCCAAGGATAAAAATAATCCTTTGGATTATATGAATGTATTGACACTTGAGAAAATGTCACTTGGTAAAGACGAACGTGACATGATAGTTATGCATCATGAGTTTATAGCAGAATATCCATCTAAAAAGGAGTATATTACATCTACCTTAGTTGATTATGGAATCCGGGGTGATGATTCAGCTGTTGCAAGAACCGTTTCTATCCCTGCAGCAATAGCAGTAAAAATGATACTTTCAGGTAAAATAAATCTCACAGGTGTTCATATACCGGTTATTGCTGAGATTTATAACCCGATTCTTGACGAACTAGAAGAGACGGGTATTAAATTTAAAGAAAAAATAACAGATATGTAATTACTTGTTTTTTTTTGCGTTATTATATAACTATAATGATATAAACTTAATAATTTGGGATATAGTAATAGGATTTTGTTCGGCTTTTCCCAAACGTTTTCCAACCGTATATAAATAATTATGGATATAACTTTAGAGCAAAGAAAAATTGTTTAAGCGTGATATATATGAATAGAAAAAAAATTAAAAAAGCCGGATTAATGTTTGCATGCGCAATAATTATTCTTAGTTTTGCGTATAGTATGAATATACAACCTGTTGTAACAGGTGACTATGTTGATTTTATTTCCATATATTCTGATATTAAGACTTTTAGTTCTTATGAGGAATTTACAAATTTTTTAAAAAGTGATGATGAAGCAAATTTTTATTGGCTTGACTCCCGCTTTAATATGGATGTTTCTAGTTCTAATTTCATAGCCTCCTCAAAAGAAGGCGGAGCGGTTGTTGATTACTCGCAGACCAATGTTCAAGTCACTGGTGTTGA
>CAZKUB010000256.1:0-2296 GCA_964555835.1 uncultured Thermoplasmatales archaeon | reverse complement strand
GCTGGCGAAAGAGGCTTTATGGTAATTCTTAACAAAACTGGACGCGAAGACATAAGAAGATTAAGGAAGCTAGAAAATGATGTTGAAGTTTATGAGGTAGAGTGGGACGGGGTAAATTATGTCGAAAAGCCCATTTATAGACCGATAGGCTCTATAACGGGTAGTGATAATGAGCTTATAAGATTATTAAAACTTGAAGGCATAAAAGGAGTGCCAAAGGTTTCTTCCGTTATAACCGGTTCTGAGTTTTTAATGACTGAAATAGAAGGAGAAAGTCTATTGGATATAATCGAGCGAGGCGATATCGCAAGACTGCAAGAACTAATAGATAGTGGATTTTTTGAAAAACTTAAAAAGCTTATTGAAGAAGCGCATAAAAAGGGCGTTGCGCACAACGATCTTGAAAAATATGAGCACATAAGGATAATGGCCGACAATGAACCCGGCGTGATAGACTGGGACGTTCAGACATATCTCTCGAAAAACCTGGAAGATGCAATGTTTGGAGATTTACAAGCCATAAGCTTAGATAAAATAAAAAAAGCATGTATCATAAGACACATATTTAAAGAGGATAATCTCGAGATGTCGGACAAATACGAACTTGGGATGCTTGTCCTTGGTATGAAGCCGCTATACTATCAATTTAACGAGAGAAAGAATATCGATCATGCTAAAGCAGAGGCATTATCCAAAAATGCCGGCATTGAGTACTTAAGAATTCCAGGATTGGATGGAAGAAAGCCATCCACCTACTTGCTTTATAATGAAGTAGCGGTGAGAGATATATTGAATAGGGATCTTGACTTAGGCTATGCCGGGAAGAATCTGAGCTCGGAGGAAATCAAAGATATCCTAAAAGACTTGTTTAGATGGAACACGTTTGGAGAAAAGGGCGGCGAAGGTGAATTAGCAGGAAGTCTTATGGGATATCCTCAAAATGAACCTGGAGAAATAAGTGTTGCTTTTGAAACATCCAACGAAGATTATGTCTATGGCTTTAGTGTTACAAGGTATACGGAAGATGCCCGTAAGTTTGCCGAAGAGGCTTTATCAAACCTCAAAATAGTTGCTGAAATTGCAGGGGAATCGCCATTAATAAACCTTGAAGTATTCAGTGATGAATTGCAGGAGAAAGCCATTGAACCTGAAGGGAAATCGGTAGATCGCGAACGCGAACTCATGAAAGCCCGTTTCGAAGTGGACACCTATGCGTTCATGTCGGCACCTAAAAGAAACGATGTTGTGATAACAGTAGTAGGCGTGCCTGCTGGCATCAAATATAAAGCTGCACTTTCTGGGTTATCGCAAGAAATAAATCGCGCTTTGTCGAAGAGTGGATATGGTACTCCGGAAGCAAAGCATTATCTTGATAGGAGTAATATTGTGTATTTTGAAATTGATTTCAATTCACCAGATAAAACTCGTGAAAATTACGAAAACGCTATGAAAATAGCGCAAGACCGCCTTAAATTAAAAGGTGGCAAGCACATATGCGCTTTTACTCCCGAAATGGAGAGACAAAACATAAAGATAGCGAAAGCTGCTAAAGAGAATTACAAAAGCCAAGCTTTTATAGAAATCATACCTGATGCGTATACAGATTGCGATCCCGAAGAAAGTCCTTGTCCAGACATACTGGTCAGGCACGCGTTATCATATCATATTGCATTCTATAGGACAACGGATAGCCTTGAAGCCAAAAACAAGGCCTCTTTAGATATCAACAATATACTGGCCCAGGTTGCGGACGGCAAAGCGACCATTGATACACTTTTCAACATATTAACACCTCTCAGGATAAGGGCTATAACGAATAAGCTTGAAGAGGCAATCAAATTTTATAAAAACATTGCAGTATCGGTTTAAGGTTTAGTTGTCAATCTGTAGAATTTAGCTATGAATTTTAATCGTTGCCTTATGTTGAAAAACAGTAACTATTTTCTAGAACCTATTCCCTTCTAGTATCCTCGATAGAAAATAGAGCATTAGACTTATGTTGTTAGCCAAAATAGCGTAACCACGGCAAAGCTTTAGGCATAGGCTATTTTCGGATCGAGTTCTCTACTACTAATCATCGCAAAAGATTCGCAAGAATTAAAGAGTTTCTTTATGAAAAAACATATCCTTGAAATGTTTTTCCTTGATTATTTTAAGGGGAACACTTAAAATATATCTGAATAAACGAAAAGACATTTTGCTATATACAGGACATAAAGAATGAATAAATATTTTACAATAAAAAAAATAAACAATATTAATCTTATTACATTACTTTTTTCAGAATTATCAATAA
>CAZKUB010000255.1:0-4668 GCA_964555835.1 uncultured Thermoplasmatales archaeon | reverse complement strand
GGAGTGTTATTTCTTTGCAAACTGTTTTATTTTTTAATACTATTCTTTTTTACAATACAATACCATATCTTTTTATTGGCAATGCAATATTTATTTCTTGTGGTCTTATTGGTTTTGCCCATGTCGGTCTGGCGGCTGGTATTGATTACGCTATTTATAAAAGGTTTGGAGAAAACATATCCTTATTCTTTAGATATGATAAATAGTTGTTTTTGAAATTTTGACATCGTTAATATATGAATAGTATAATTTACATATAGAATTAATTAATAGTTTACGGGGGCACACGTATGACTGATAAAGAGAACTATTCTTCTTCATTATCAGTATTACGTTTGCGATATGCTTTGTTTTTGCAATTTGCATCGCAATAGAGTTGGTCTGCACGTTTAGGTATGTATTGTCTTTCACAAAAGGTACATTGTTTAATGCTTTCATATTCAGATATTATACGGGCTTCTAGACTTGGTTCTGCTGGATAGTATATCTTACGGAAACTTACCTTGCCATAATGCCCTGCTTCACTTATCCATCCTTCAGCCCCGTCTGTATGACTTGGTTCTCTCAAAGCCCCTAATGCTGTTTTATTAACCATATTGTGCTTAAATGTTCTTGAGCCATACATCTGTATAATTATCATAAAACCAGTTAAAACTCTATAATCAAGTTGTTCTGTTTGATGACAGTTTGCGTGTATACCAACATTAGATTTTCTTGCCCGGGTTATATCATCAGAATGTTTATTTATTTCATGCCATTTTTTTTTACTATTTCCAGATTTAACCATTTCTTGATATTCATCTAAAAATACGTGTGTCCAACTAAATGATTGTAGTAAATAACGAATGAAACGAAACCATTGTATAGTCCCCTCATCATAATCAATATCTTTTAGATGTTGGTCTTTGAAAAATACGGCGTTGCAAATTCCTTTACCTGCTTTTCTCTCTAATTCTGCAAATGTTTTAAAATATGAAATATGTTTTTGTTCAACTAAAATATCTGTAATGTCTACTCCTGTGTTTCTATTAAATATTCGCACTCCAGAGTCTTTTTCAATAAAAATATGCCATCTTTCAAGTTTATTGAATTGTAAAGGAGAGTTTAATGATGAACGCCAAAATAGTTTATCTTCTGAATATTGTAATAAAAAATGTTCACAGATATGACAAGTTACTGCTGTTTTACACGAGCCAGGTTCTCCAAATGTTAACGATGAACGAGCCCCTAAATCATCATTATGGGAAAATAATCTATCTAAAAGCTTCCTTCCTTCTATGGCAACTCTACTTATCTGTTGTTTATTATTATTCGCCGTCAGGTGTAAAGCCATAACTCTCACTTCCTGTTTTTAATAATTCTGCGGATGACTGAAGAGCAAGTGTTAAAGCCTCATCAAAAGGAGAATACAAGTTTTCTCGCAAAGACTTCCATAAATAATTAATAGGCACTCTCTTTTGTTTTCCTTTAAGTATTAAATCTTGTGCTTTATCGTCTGTATCAGTAAAATATGCTAATCTTCTGGCAAAAACAGAAAGACTACCTAAATCATATATATTACCATCGTATTCCATTCTAAAGCGATATGTGTTACATTTACCTAATGTGGAGAGAGCTAATAAATCAAAATAAACTCTTCGTGTATCTGCGGATATGGTTTCTTGTTTTTCTTCTAAAATGTCAATATGGTCAAAAATAAGTTCAAGTTGTGCTTCTTTAACTTGTTGAAATGTCGCCCTCTCTACTTCAACCATCTATTTTCCTCTTTCTCCAAACCAGCCTTTGCTATATGCGATATCTTGTATAAAAAATAGTTCTTGTTGATAGCGTTTATGGTCTTCATTTAATAATTTACGTTTTAAAACACTTTCTTCTACCGTATCTTCTGGTTCAGGAGTAGATTTTTTAATAAAAGATTTTCTCTCCATATTTTTTTTATTTAATTCAGCAATCATTATTTTTAATTTATCATATGCACTTTCATCAAGTGTTGAAACATCTTTTCTTACATATGATAGCATATCAGATAACATTGTTACACCATCACTTAAATTTAGTTCTTTTCTTGTTATTGCTTTGTCAATTTCGTGTGCGTCAAAGAAATCGTTTACAAATTTATCTGTTAATAAAGTCATTATCAAACCCCATGCTTTTCTATCCATATCCTTCTAAGTTCATCTAGTGGGGGTATTAAAAACATCATATCCATATTCATGCCTTTGCATTTAGCTAATAGCATTATTTTATCAAACAAATAGCTTTCAGCTAATTTTTCTAATGTTAAATCACTCATAGAAACCATAGAAAACATATTTTTCAAACCACCAAAACCAAAACCAATTTTTGTATTGAACTCTCTCATTGCTTGTTTAATGAGTACAACTACCTCTTCTTTATCTAAACCAGATGTTTTAATGGCCTCATCTATATCTGTTTCTTCTGGGCTGTTGCGTAAAACATCCCAGAAAGGTTCAAGATATATATATTTTTCTTCATCTACATCAAACATTTTTTCTTTCATTTAAAATACACCGCCTAAAGCACTCCATACAACTAAAAATATTACAATAGCTATCACTATAACAAATATAAGTTTTCCAATTGAGCCAACTTTATCTGTTTCTTTATATGCCATTGCTTCTTTTTTTGCAATAATTTTTTCCGCATCCATAGCATTTTGTGATGAACGTGGATGATAAGCATAAAGAAGATAATTACAAAAAGATTTAAAATCAATTGTTTCTCCAGCTATTGTTTCAACCAAAGGGTTGTTCGGTTCGTTATTATGTATAAGATATTTAAGTTCCGATGTTATTTCAAGTATGTCTGGTTTGGGGTTTTTTCTATATTTATGAAAAAATTCTGCGTATTTCATCGGCCCTAAATATTCTTCTATTGCTTCTTCATACGAATTTAATCCTCTATCTTTATCTAAATTTGCTGTGTATTGAGCATAATTAATGTCTAAAGAAACTCCCAATCTTTGTTTTGAAATACTACATGGAACATCACCCCATGTTAGTGGAGAGCCTTTGTCATCTATTAACCCTATCATTTTTTGTTGTAAAATACCTTCATGTTTTGTATTAACAACAAAAGGATGTATTTGACTTCTGTCATTAACAAATAATGTTATTTCTTCTTCATCTTTCAATGTCATAAAAAATGGGGCAAGTTTAAATCTTTTTACTATCCCAGCGGTTTGCATAATAGGAAAAAGTAATAATAATCCACCAAATATTGTAGCCATAAATCCAATTGTTGGTTCGTACATTGTTGTTATAACAACACCACCAACACAAAGCCCTAATCCTACAATTCCTAAAAGAAACCAAAAACCTATCATAAACATATTTATCTATTTCTCCTAAATAAACTAAATCTCTTTTTTTTCATTTCCGAAAGTTCCATATTGTTTTGCATTCTCCCATCTCTTACATCTATATCTTGTTGTTTAATAACAGTCGCCTCCATTCTTCTTTCAAAACCTCCGACAGGGGGGTTACTACGACAAAGTTGTAATTCAGATGTTATTCGTCCTTTTAAATTAGTAGCACGGTGGCGTAATGTAGGACATTCATCAAGTATGGTAGCAAGGTCAAAAGCGTCAAGAAAACGTGGGTTATCTAAACGTTTCGTATTTCCTAAAGACACATGTCTACCATAAAAAGAACGATAAGAATCAAGACTTGGACGATGAGATTTAGGTACATCTGCTTCAACTTGATATTTATAAATCACAGACTGTGCTATATCTGGTAAATCAATATCCTCATCTAACTCTAATAACGAATTATCTAAATCCGAATCTTCTACATATGATTTATCATCATATTCTGGCATATCTTCACTCAATATTCTTCATCTCCTAACAAATCAAAAGTTTTTATCACTAAAAAAACAATAGGTATAAACGCCAATCCAACATTAAGCCACGCTACTGGAATATAAGAATCAAGGTGTACTTCAATTATTTCTTCAGCGGTAACTACTAATGCAGTAACATTAAGAAAAGTAGCCGCTCCAACAAAAAACATTATAATTGATAACATAAGCGTTACTATTGACGCATTATCATATGTTTCATTTCCATCGTTAAATATCTCTAAAAGAAGAGAAATTAACAGAAAACTAAAGCCCAAAACCGTTAACAATATAGGTATTAACACATTCATTTTATTTATCACCACCGCCTATTTTTACTTTACGATAAAATATAGGTAACATGTATCGTATGGAAACAACTTGTAAGACTATACCGGCAATTAATCCCATTAATATTCCATAATCAATAGTTATAGTCTGGCTAAAACCACTAAAATGTATCATAAGTGAAAAAACAAGTATGGAACTACCGATAAAAGCAAAACTAATGTAAAAAAGTAAAGTTGTGTTTTGTTTTGTTTTTTCATTTTTTTCTATTCTATCGTTTAATTTTATGTCATTTCTAATATGGGAACGCACATAATCACTAAGGTTATTGACATTATTTTCTATCCACTCCTCTTCATCATCATTTAGATATATGCTTTTATTTCCCACAATAGACACGACCAAACAAATACTATACTCCATAATATGGTATTTCTAATATATTAGTCATTCGGCACAAGCAAAACCTTTTAAATTAAAAATACATTTGGTTTTTTGGCGAAAAAGGATATGAAA
>CAZKUB010000254.1:0-5055 GCA_964555835.1 uncultured Thermoplasmatales archaeon | reverse complement strand
ATCAAACTTTTTTCTAAAATAACATAACAAAAAAATAATATTTTGTCTCAATTAGTCACATAATCATTTTATCTATTTTTAAATTTGAAAAACAACATGTTAGCAGATAAAAAACTTCAAAAACATTTATTATACCCTTTTTTATATTTGGTAATCCCACTTGGGCGGGTAACAAAGTGGCTATGTGGCGGACTGCAGATCCGCATACGGGGGTTCAAATCCCTCCCCGCCCTTGAATCTTCATCAGAGATATCTAATAATAATGATACGGACCACGCTAACAAAAGAAAACCATCATATCTAACTGTTTTTCTTATCTTAATTTTAGCAATATTAGCTTTTTTTGTATTTAGCAGTGCCATAGCAAATGCATCCTCAATTCTCATTAATGAGGTAATGGCTAATCCTATAGGGCCTGATGCAACACATGAATGGATAGAACTTTATAACTTCGGAAACAAAAGCATCAATCTTTCTGGTTGGAAGATATCTGATAATTATGCAACCGATTATATCGCTCCGGCTAACTCATCTATACCACCAATTATTCCACCGTATACTTTTGTTGTAATCACAGATCAAGATACTGAGCTGATAATTCCAAAAGATGAGACTATTATCCATTTCATGGTTGATGATAATACTATTGGTAATGGACTTGGAAACACGAATGATTATATACTTTTAATAGATAAAAATGGAACTACTATCGATAGTATCAAATGGGGGTTTAACTACTCAACAATACCAGGTGAGCCTCTGCCCAGTCCAACAAAAGGTAGCAGTTTCATACGTATAAGCCCGACACGTTTGAATAACTCAATACTTGATTTCGTTGAAACAACCACGCCAACTCTAGGAAGGCTTAATATATACACGAAAATAGGAACTATACAAATTGAAAAATCTCAAAATTTTCTTCCAAAAATAAACAAGTATGATGAATATAGTATTCCATTTGCTGTTAGTGTAACTCTTACTAATTTTTCTGAAAATTTATCCTTTGAATTAAAAACATATATAACCAGCACTTACTCAGGCAGATATCCTTCTAGTCAAACATGGACCGGTGAGAACTGGCAATACTCAGATAGATACACACATATCATAACTACAGATAATTCTGGTAATTGGCAAGGATGGATATATCTTAGGTTTTCAAAAAACTATGTAGCATATCAACGTGACATACAACACAATTATACCTGCAATATCAACGTTAGAATAAGAAATGAATACATGACGATAGATTCATCTACCACAGTTTACCTTTTAGATTTTGATAATTCAACAAGTAACGGGGTTTTAGGCGGTTATCTTATTGGATACGCAAGAGAAAACCACCTGCTTTTTCTAAAAGATGAAAATAATACTCTACTCAGCGTTTATGTTAGCGAGCCAAACAACGTTGATGATTTTTTCCCAGTTATCAAGGGTTATTATAAATTATCTGGACCTGTGGGGTTAAACTATACGCTTTATACTACAAATAGTTCAGGATTTCTTATGGAAGAAGAATCAAATATCTCTATTGTTCATGGTATGTACTATTTTGATATTAAAACAAATGAATCCTCATTTGATTTTTATACCCGGGAGCGAAACCAAACTAGTATAATTATCAATAACACAGGTAATATTACAGATACATATATACTTTCAATACTTGAGAGCGCTCCAGGGTTTTTTGTAACTTTTGAAGTAGAAAAAATAACTCTTCTTCCAGGAGAAGAAAAAGAAGTAGCAGTATATATCACTCCCTCATCTATTCGTTTATTTGAACTTCATCATGGTAGTACAACCATTGAAGTATCATCTGAAAATGACCCAATAATTAGAAAAACGTATACGTTTTCCTGCAAGATTCATGAGCCAGATCTCACTATTCCCCAAATCAAAACCTATAGTATGAATGGAACTGAAACAAATATTATTTATCAGGGGCATATCGCACGTGTTAAAGCGTTTTTTAGAAATAATGGTACAGTGAGAGCAAATAATGCCACTGTTTCTTATTTTCTTAACAGTATTGCGTCGGATAATTTACTTGAGACTATAACCTATGATTGTGTAGAGAGATATCAGAAATATCCATCGTTGTATTGGGATACTCTTCTTGTTACGCCAGGTGAGCATACAATTTATGTTGTCGCAGATTATTTTGACACAATAGAAGAGCTTGATGAATACAACAATGTAAATAGTGTTAATCTAACTATAATTAATACTACTCCTTCATTTGAAGAAAAACAGGTGCTAATCACTGAGTTGTACTATTATACATATCCTAATATTCGTAACGAGTTCATCACAATTTTTAACCCAACAGATACTACTATTTGTTTAGATGACTGGTATATAACAAACACTATCAACTTGCAAATTACAAGACAGAGGAAGATTTTGTTTCCAAAAAACACTTTTCTTCCTGCAAAATCATATATTACAATTACACAAAACGCAAGTGATTATCAAAGACAGAGGATGATGCCGCCAAGTTTTGAATATGCTGCAAACTCAAATAGTTCGATACCTAAACTAAATATTACAAGTACTATTTTTATAAGTAACTCTGGCGGGGCAATAGCTTTAAAAAACAAGTTCAACCATACAATTGATTCAGTTATTTATGGTAATACACTGATACAATCATTATCTTGGGATGGACCACCGGCACCATCAGTAGGCCAAGGAGAAATATTAAAACGTCAAAGAGAAAACAACACCTATGTAGATTCAGATGCTGCTGAGGATTGGATTCATCCATATCGTTTTCGTATAGGGCAATCCTCTTTTTCACCAAAAACTTATCATGCTAATACAAGTATTACGCCGTTCATTTCACCTGATACAAGTTTTTCTGTTATATCAGGGTTTATTCAAAATACTAATTCAGAGATTCTTCTCTCAGTTTATGAGTTTACAAGCACAGAGCTTTCTAATATTCTAATTGATGCGTTACAACGAAACATAACCCTCAATATTTTAACAGAAGGAAGCCCCGTTGGTGGGATGAGTACAAAACAAAGGTTTCTCTTGCATCGTTTACAGCAACATGGTGCAACTATACATATACTAAGAGGAAGCCAAGCCGATCGCATCTATAAAAGATACAGATTTACTCATGCTAAATACCTGGTTCTCGATGGAGAAACTGTGCTTATACATAGTGGAAACTTTGCACCAACCGGTGTTCCTTCTACAAGTTCTTTTGGTAACCGGGAGTGGGGTATTGCAATCACCAATAGAACAATAGCAGAGTTTTATTCAACAGTTTTTTATGAAGATTGGAATATTAAACGAGAGGATACTTTTGTTTTTTCATCTGAAATTATTTTTGAAAACAATGAATATCTTTTACCAGATGAATCATATTATGGTGCATATCAACCAATTATTGATCAACCTTCTTTGTTTAACCTCACTGCAAAAATTCAACCTGTGCTATCACCAGATAACAGCCTAAGTGAAATAACAACCTTGCTTTTACAGGCAAACAAATCAATTTATATTCAACAGCTCTATATTTATCCAAATTGGACTAATTTCGAAAACCCCGTAATTCCAATATTAGTTAAAAAAGCAGAACATGGTGTTGATGTTAGAATAATCCTTAATTATAATCCTTTTTATGATAGTACAAATAAGCAGAATAACGTGACAAAAGATATTCTTGAGTCACACGGAATCAAGGTAAAATATGTTTATACGAACTGGTCTATTTTTAGAAATGTACATAACAAAGGCGCTATTGTTGATAACACAAGTGTGCTTATTTCAAGTATTAACTGGAATGAAAATAGTTTTACCAGAAACCGTGAAGTAGGAGTAATCATTGAAAATGAAATCATCGCAGAATATTATGCATCTGTATTTTTTTATGATTGGACTCTTTCAGAACCCTCTCCAGACTTTGTTAAAGAAGCTATAGCAAAAGCTAGTTTTAATTATGAAAACACATTTTATATAGTAGTTATATACACCTTAACCTTTGCTATAGTTATTCAGGATTGGAGAAAAAGAAAATGGACTTGATATTTGAGCCTTTATCTATAATTTCTATTATTACAATTCTTTTCATTATTTCAGGTTTGATTCTTGCGTTTTATAGAAAATATTCAATTACTTTTACTTTGATTATAATCAATTTTGTTGTTTTTATTATTACATTTTTTTTCAAAGAAGGATTATTTAGCGAATTAGCTTTTAGATCATTGTATCTATCAATTGAGCAAATGCCGCAACTTTATACACTTTTTACATCAATATTTCTACATGGCGATTTTTTACATCTTTTGTTCAATATGTTTATGTTTTTGCTGATTGCTACATCTTTTGAAGAAAAAATTGGTGCTAAAAAATTTTTAGCAATCTATCTAGTAACAGGATTCTTTGCAGCATTATTTCATGTTTTGTTAGTCCCATTATTTGTTGGAGACTTCAATCCTAATATTGGCCTAATAGGTGCATCTGGTGCGATATCTGGAATTTTAGGAGCATATGCTGTTTCATATCCTAAAGATCGTGTGTACTTTCCAATTATCTTCATAATAAAAATGCCTGTTTTAGTTGCAGGTCTCATATATCTTTCACTTCAAACAATGTATACATTTGCAGATAGTGGTTCCAACGTTGCATATTTGGCTCATATAGGCGGTTTCATAAGTGGTGCACTTATTGCATTTATCTTTATCAAAAATAAGGGTTCTGGTTTGTATGAGCAAGTACCAATCGAAAAAAGATTTTATGATTCATACAATCCTCCGAAACTAAAAAAAATAGATTTTTCAAGTTTGGAGCAGTTTGCAACAACGCCTGAGTTGAAAAACATACTTACAAAAATTAAAAATGAAAATGTCCCTCAGGTTCGTGATATATGGCTTGAACATTTTCTTGAAAAAACAATATGTCCAACCTGTGGTAAGTCTTTGAATCATTTTGATAGGAAGATCTGGTGTGATAGTTGTAGTTTTAAAAAAAACTATTAAGTTGTATTTTTTTAAAAGCCAAAGATTAATCCTTTTATTTCTCCAAAAAAGATAAAACTTGATATTA
>CAZKUB010000253.1:0-3153 GCA_964555835.1 uncultured Thermoplasmatales archaeon | reverse complement strand
TTCATTCTTTTTTTAGGCATTACCTTTGAAAGCAGCATGCGTAGCTGCTTATCATTTATCTTATTTTCCAACTGCCTGCTTTGAGCAAGCATTATTAGTTGATTCTCAATTGACTCGGCAACTTCAGGACGAGCTATTTTTATACGTCCTAGACGCTCACGGGCATCAGGTGTTAGAACTGCTCGTAGTATCATTTTTTTTTGTTCTTCGAGTTGTTTTTTTTGTGTTTCCTGTTGATCTTGCATGTCTTCTTGAAAGTCGGCTTGTTGCTGTAGTTCTTGCATACGTTTTTTTTTCAGTTTTTCAAGTTCTTCATCCATAAGTCAAACAACAACTAATTTTTTATTTCTAATATTTTTCAATACCCGGGTATTGTGATTTTGTTTTTTTCTGAACCTCAAGGGAGATATTATCCATGAATGATCGACCTTTACCTGTGAGCATTCGGCCTTTACCTCTCATTTTTGTGACATAACCTGCCTCTTCAAGCTGCTGAACTGCTCTTCGCACTATGGTCCCGCTACCTGATCTGACCTTATGGGGTTTTGAGCCGCGGTTTTTCCTGCCGCTGTATTCTGCACGTAAATGCTCTATTCCAATTACGTTTTTTATATAGATCTTACGCATGATACTTGCACATCTTATGTACCACCAGTCAGGGTTTGTTGGAGTGCTTTCTCTGCTTACACCTGTTTTAGAATAAACATTTTTTTCAGGTATCTGAACGATTTTATCATTTTTTAGCTTCTTTGCAACTTCATCGATTAGTTCCTTTGAAGGTACATCATATACTGTTGTCATAACCTTTTTACTCCTATAATTAAAGGGTGAATTAGGATAGGCTAATAAATGATAATATATATAAGGATAACGGAAGGATTTTATTAACTATTTATTTTTTATAGGAAAACGTGTATATTTTTTACAGTTAAAGCAAAAAATAACAAGGCGTTTATTATGGAGTCTGTAACGGCTGTTTACAGATGGTTGAAGATAGCTATAGCAGTGTTTGCAGAAACATTGTTTGTATTCAGCGGGTATACTCACTTGGTATCTCATTGATATGTTTCTTGCTAGTTGAACGTATCTATCTGCTAGTTTCATATTAGGTATGTATGCTTGTTGTTCAGCCAGGTGGAATAATTTTTTAATTCTTTCTAAGGCTATTTTTTTCTGGTTTTTTTTATCATTCTTTTTTCTTTTTGACATTAGAAAAACCTTGTAAACATGGGAAATGTAAAGACTTGGTTTTATATCTTTCTTTTGTTTTCAAATGTCTTTTTATTGTTTTATCCCATTACATCGTCTATATATACTTGAAAAAAGAAATCATCAGTTAATACTTGCCATGGAGGCTTTACTCCAGACATAAAATTATACGCCGTTCCATCAGCGTATCCTGGGCTTTTTTGCCATTGATAATCAGTATTAGCACTAGTCACAACTATACAGTATGTTTCACCTTGTGTTATATAAGCAGGTTTGAATAAGAATTCAGCTGATCTCCAAGTATAATCCCCTGCTTCATCATAAAAACCTTCTATTGTTGTTATAGCCAATGGCTCCACATTCAAAAAATTATCTGGTGGTGTTGTTCCTTCATATATTCTAACAGTTAAGTTATCAATATTATCAGGCTCGTTATTTTTTAGGCTTAAATTAATTTTCATCAGATCACCGGATTCTAATGCTATGAAAGTTTGAGCATTAGGAGTCTGAAAATTATGAGCAGTATACGATGATGTATCAGTGTGGTTAGCATCTAGCTGAAAATCTCTATAAACATATGTTTTAAATGTGAAATCCTTGACCTCCCCCCCATCTACTATTTGTCTCCACGAATCATCAGTAAACCTCCATGCACTACCCTGCGGATAAGGTTGACCGTCATATAATACACCAAATTCCCAGCTATAGTCAAAATTTGCACGTAACATAATAAAATACAGTTGGTCTTTTTCAACTTGAATTCCTTCTTCATCTGCAAGGCTTTTAATATAGATTTTTTTCCATTCATAATCTGTAGTTATGAAATCAGAAGAACCTATTGTTGCTTTACCTAAAAGGGATCCAATCTTCAAAGTTGGCGGACCAGCATCATCAATAGATGCAGTATATATAGTAACATCAATAGTTCCTAATGAAGATTCATTTTTAATTGACAAGTTTATGGCGCGTAGGGTGCCGTTTTTTCCCGCTGTAAACAACTGGCCAATTCCAGCAGGTGTTGTTAATTCTCCATCTTCTCCATCATTTAAGCCATAGTTTGCATAATGATCTAAACCTTTTTCAGCTGTTGTAAAAGACCATATGGGTATTGTTCCTTTTGGATACACATTATATAAATCTCTTGGACGGATGCTCCAATAAAATTTTGTATCATACTTTAGTCTTCCGGTAAATAACGGCAGCTCTTTTGGATCCCACCTTCTCAAAAACAAATTAGTCTTGACAACATTGGGAGGTTCTTCTTCACCAAAGCTGACGTTATACCTTAAACGATCTCCACTATTTGGATCAGTACAACTCCATTGTAAATTAGAACTTACATTAAAATCAATCATAGTATGTACTGGTGTTGGATTGGAAGGTATATTAGGTGGTTTATTATCTTCTGTTGTAAAATGCCAAATATCATTTACTGTTTCGGCACCATGAATATCTCGTGCAACAACCCTCCAGTAATATTTTCTGTATTTGTAGAGTATTCGCCCACCTGATGCTGGTGCCTCTGGGTCAAATATAAAAAAACTAGAACAGGTGCTCGTAGTAAGATTTTCAGCAACTCTAAACTCTTGAGTTAAATTACGTATTTCATCATAATCTTCTTCTTTTCCAAAATAAACATCATAAAAAACCCGGTCGTCGTTTGGATCTACAGCCTCAGACCATCTAAGATTAGTGTTCCACTTTACATTTGTTGCACTGTTAATCGGATTAGTAGGCCTTGATGTACCTGGTGGATAGTTAGGTTCTTTTCCGCCTATGAAGACGCTTACTATGATACGTCCTTTTTTATAGTAAGGTCTTTTTAGTATTTCATCAGTGCTATAGTTAGCTTTATAATAAACCAAAACATCTTTTCCAACTGATTCCATTGCATATACATCATCATAGTTAGCACCGTATTGAAGTACTTCTCCATCAACTTCT